>CAYUBU010000353.1:0-4423 GCA_964443105.1 uncultured Nitrospirota bacterium | reverse complement strand
TCCACGATTTTGAGCTCGCTCCCCTGTTCCCGGGCAAGCTGGGCGAGGGCCGAGGTGTCTTTGGGGAAACAAGAACCGCCATAGCCCGGACCTGCGTGGAGGAACTTGGAACCGATCCGTTTGTCCAGACCCATCCCTCGGGCCACGTCGTGGACGTCGGCACCCACCGTCTCGCAGAGGTTGGCGATCTCGTTGATAAAGGAGATCTTTGTGGCGAGGAAGGCGTTTGAGGCGTACTTGGTCAGCTCAGCGGTCTCCACGTTGGTGAAAAGGATCGGGGTCTCGATCAGGTAGAGCGGTTTGTAGAGGTCCTGCAGAATCGCCCGGGCCTGCTCGCTCTTGGCGCCGATGACCACCCGGTTGGGCCGCATGAAGTCTTCGATGGCCGAGCCTTCCCGGAGGAATTCCGGGTTGGAGGCGACGTCGAAGCTGTGGACCTCGGCCTGGTTATTCTGGATGATCCCTTCCACCCATTTTGCCGTTCCCACGGGCACCGTGCTCTTGTCCACGATCACCTTGTAGCCGTTCATGTATCGGCCGATATCCTTGGCCACCGTTTCCACGTAGGAGAGGTTCGCCGACCCGTCGTTGTGCCGGGGCGTGCCCACGGCGATGAAGATTACCAGCGATTTTTCCACGGCATCCTTCATGTCGGTGCTGAATGAGAGCCGTCCTTCCCGGACGTTCTTCTTCACCATCTCTTCCAGTCCCGGCTCATAGATGGGAATTTTCCCCTCCCTGAGTGCGGCGATCTTGCTCTCGTCGTTGTCGACACAGGTCACGGTAATGCCGAACTCGGCAAAACAGGTGCCTGAAACGAGTCCCACGTATCCTGTTCCAATCATCGCGATGTTCATAGTCCGATTTCCTCTCTCTTTATTCAATTATTCTTATTCTTCAGGTACCAGTCGACGAACCGCCGGACGCCTTCCTGCACCTTCACCTGGGGATCATAGCCGAGGCGTTCCCGGGCCCTGGAGATGTCCGCAAAGGTGAGGGGGACGTCGCCGGGCTGGTCCGGCTGCTGGTCGATCTTCGCTTTCTTTCCGAGATTTTCCTCGATGAGGCTGATCAGGTCCCGGAGGGAGATGGTATCCTGCTCTCCCAGGTTGATCACGTCGTAGCCGAGGGGGCGGTCGACGGCCCGCACGACTCCGTCCACCAGATCATCCACATAGGTGTAGTCCCGCCGGGACGTGCCGTCACCGAACATGGGAATCGCCTTTCCCTCATCGATCATGCGGGTAAACTTGTGGATCGCCATTTCCGGCCGCTGCCTTGGTCCGTAGACCGTAAAGGGGCGGACGCAGGTGATGTTGAGGCCGAAGAGGTGATGGTAGGTGTGGCAGATCAGCTCGCAGGCCTTCTTGGTCGCCGCGTAGGGCGATATGGGATGGTCCACAAAATCGGTTTCGGAAAACGGCACTTTGTCGTTGACACCGTAGACCGAGGAGGAGGAGAGGAAGACGAAGTTTTCCGGCTCCAGCCTTCGGGCCATTTCCAAAAGATTCATGGTCCCCTTGATGTTCACGTCTTCGTAGAGCCGGGGATTCTGGATCGACGGGCGTACACCGGCCCGGGCGGCACTGTGAATTACCGCGTCGATGGCGTGGCGCCGGGCCAGGTGATCCAGGAAGTCCTGGTCCCGGATATCCCCTTCTTCCAGGACAAATTTCGAATTTTCAAGGGCCGCCGCGATGTTCAGCCGCTTCAGGGCGGGATCGTAGAAATCGTCAAAGGAGTCGATGCAGATCACCCGGTCTCCCCGCTCCAGGAGACGGTCGGTGAGTACCGATCCGATGAAGCCTGCCCCGCCGGTTACCAGTATGTTCATAGGAACTGTTTCTCCACGAGATCGCACAAGATATGAATGAGGAGAATATGGCCCTCCTGGATCCGCGGTGTCTCGGAAGACGGCGTGGCCAGGGAATAGTCTGTCATCTTGCCGATTTCCCCGCCATCAGCACCGGTAAGACCCACGGTCACGCACCCCAGTTCTTTGGCCCGGGCCAGAGCCGATATGACGTTGGCCGAGTTGCCGCTGGTGGAGATCCCGACCACCACATCACCGCTCCGGGCCAAACCCTCCACCTGGCGGAGAAACACGGCTTCGTATCCGTAGTCGTTCGCCACGGCGGTGAGAATGGACGTGTCGGCCGTCAGGGCAATGGCTGCCAGGGCGCGCCGCTCTTCGAGAAAACGACCGATCAATTCACCGGCCAGATGCTGGGCATCGGCTGCCGAGCCGCCGTTGCCCATGGCCAGCACCTTGTTCCCCGCCTTCAACGCCCGAACCATCGCGTCGCTGACTTTCTCCAGTTCTTCGGCCAACTCGGTCCCCATGGACTGAATCGTTTTCACATGGTCGGTCAGAGTCTGGGCTATAATACTCTCGCTCATGATTCGGACTCTATAATCTCACAATATGTTTCCCCTTCACACCCTTCAGGGCGTTCCGGGTATCGACGATGAGTTGGGAATCGACGGCAATCCCTTTGTAATCGATGTTGCTGTGGTTCGTCACTATGACCACGCAGTCGTAGGTTCCCAGGGTCTGCTTACCGATGGGGACGGACCGCATCGGCTTGGCCCCGTCGTGGCTGAGCCGCGGGACATAGGGATCGTGGTAAGAAACCCTGGCCCCCTTTTCCTGAAGCAGGCGGATGATGTCGTGGGCCGGAGACTCGCGCTGGTCATCGATATCCTTCTTGTAGGCCACACCGAGCATGAGAATCTTCGAGCCTTTCAGGCTCTTGCTGTGCCCGTTCAAGGCGTCCATCACTTTCGTGACCACATAGTGGGGCATCTTGCCGTTGATTTCGCCGGCCAGTTCGATGAACCGGGGTTCAAAACCGCTCTGTTTGGCCTTCCACGAGAGGTAGAAGGGATCAATGGGAATACAGTGCCCGCCGAGACCGGGCCCGGGGAAAAAGGGCATGAATCCGAAGGGCTTGGTGGCGGCCGCTTCAATGACTTCCCAGATGTCGATCTTCATTTTATCGCACATGAGGGCCAGTTCGTTGACCAGTCCGATATTGACGCTCCGGAAGGTATTCTCCAGCAGCTTGACCATCTCTGCCACCTTGGGCGATGACACGGTGACCACCGTGTCGATGGCCGCGGCGTAGAAAGCTTCGGCGATCCGGCAGCACCGGGGCGTCATCCCCCCAACCACTTTGGGGGTGTTTCGTGTTTGATACTCGGTGTTGCCCGGGTCGACGCGCTCCGGTGAAAAAGCGACGAAGAGATCCCGTCCCACCTTGTATTTGCCCTGCTCCAGAATGGGAACAACCAGTTCCTCGGTGGTGCCGGGGTAGGTGGTGCTCTCCAGGACGACCAGTTGTCCGGGGCGCAGGTATTTCGCAATCTTCTCCGCGGCATCCACAATATAGGAAACATCGGGGTCCCGGGTCTTCCGCAGCGGCGTAGGCACGCAGATGTTCACTGTATCCAGATCGGCAATCACCGAGAAATCTTCCGTGGCGGAGAGCCGGCCGGCATGGCGCAATTCACTGACGGCGCGATTCGGCACGTCGGGAATATACGATTTGCCCTTGTTCAGAAGGCGGACCTTGCCGCCGTCCTTGTCGATGCCGGTCACAGCGTACCCGGCATGGCCCAGCTCCATGCAAAGCGGCAGCCCCACGTATCCCAGTCCCACGACACCGGCCTTGACGGCCCGGTTCCTTATTTTGTCCAGGAGCACCTGTTCCAGTCCCTTCTTTTTGGCTGTCATTCATTCTCCTCTACGTGAACTCTCTGGGCCTTCGCTTTGGCCTTATCGAGGCGCTCCATGAACTCCCGGACAAAGGTCTCCCGTTTGACCAGTTCACTCTCCCTGGTCTTCAGTCTGTCGTATTGGACAGCCATCTGCTGCTCACGGTAGTGAACACCCTCGAGGCGCTCCAGCAGTTCGGCGATGGCCGCCTGCTCATGGCGCCCGTTCATCTCCTTCAGGGCCGCCGCGAAGAGGCTCTGTTTCTTCTGAAGACGGTCAATCTTGTCCTTGAGGCCGCCGATCACCTGAAGAAGCTGGTCGGCATTTTTCGCCTGCACCGGAGACGCGGGCGAAGCCTTGGCCGGAGCGGAGAGCGTCCCGTCCTGGGTCATGTCTTTGAGCACTTCCTTGACAATGGCCTCATCGGGGGGCGTCTTTTCTTCCACAAAACCGTAGAGCAGGACCGCATCACTGATGACATTGATGAGCCGCGGCACACCGCCGGAGTAGTGGTGAATCAGCCGGACCACCTCTGCCGGGAAGGTCATCGCCTTGTCGGAACTCGCGACTTTGAGCCGGTGATTGATGTAGGCCGACGTATCCGCCAGACCGAGGGGGGCCAAATGGTAGTTAGTGGTAATCCGCTGACGGAACTGCTCCAGGGTCGGCAGCCGGAGGTTATCCCGCAGCTCCGACTGGCCCACG
>CAYUBU010000352.1:0-4488 GCA_964443105.1 uncultured Nitrospirota bacterium | reverse complement strand
TAGGTGTATTCGCCCCGACCATCCATGGCTTACGTCTCCATTACGTGGAGTTTTTCAGCAAGATAATGAACGGAGGTGGGCAGGAGTTCAGCCCCCTCGGGGAAAAGAAGGAAAAAGAGGAGCAGATAAACGGAGAGTCCGAAGCGAAGAGCTCCGGATGATCTTTATACCCAAAAGGAGGATCGTCATGGAAGGAGTGATTGGTTTGGAAAAGGCCCTGCTAGCTATTGCCGCAGCTCTGGCTATCGGACTGAGCGCACTCGCCACTGCCTGGGCCCAGTCCAGGATCGGTGCTGCCGGTGCCGGGACCCTGGCTGAAAAACCCGAGTTGACCGCAACCGTGATCATCCTGGTTGCCATTCCCGAAACAATGGTCATCCTGGGCTTTGTGGTTGCCTCAATGATCCTCCTGATGGAATAGGATGAGCAGCTCCGAGTTAATAGATGATCTCCGCCGGAAGGGGGAGGCCAGAATCGAGAAGCTCTGGGAGGAAACCCGCCGCGAACAGACCGTCTTCGAATCAGAAGAGACGGAGAAACTGGCGGCAGAAGAAAAGCTTTGTTCCCGGGAAGCCGAGCATGCCGTCCAGACCACCAGGAAGAGACAGAAGGTAACCGCCCAGCGCCAGGCCTCGGCCATCATCACCAGGGCCGAGCAGAATCTTAACGAGCGGTTATTCGGCCTTGCAAACGACATGCTTGAGGATCTCCGTCCCGGCAGCCGAGCCGATATGCTCAGGTCACTGATGAAGGAGGTCCCGGAGTCAGACTGGGATGAGGTAACGGTCCACCCGGATGATGTCGAAGCGGCAAAAGAGGTTTTCCCGTCTGAGATCATCAGCGAAGATCCCGGGATACTGGGGGGGGTGGTCGTAAAAAGTTCAACGGCTGGGATGACCGTTGTCAACACCCTCCGCAAGAGACTTGAAAGAGCATGGCCGAACATTGGCCCGGAGATACTGCGCGATATAGTTGAAAATGAAATATCTGACCGATCTTCTTCATAAACCGCGCCGGGAAGGCTATCCGGTTGATTTCACCCTGGCAAGGCTGAGCAGCCGGCTGGCCGGGTTCGCCACCCAATGCCCGATCGGAGGCGGGAAGGCAGCCTGGCAGGAATTAGGGAAAGAACATCGCTGGCTCTACACCTGCCTTGATCATTCACTCAGGAAGGAGCTGGCTGCAGTCTTCCTCTGCTTTGAGCTGCGGAACATAAACAGCGCCATCCGATTTGCCAGGGCAGGAGACCGGGAAGGGACCATTTCCATGCTGGCCTCCAGCATGCTCTCTGTCGACCTGAAGAATGTTCTTCTTAACAGCGAAAACCTAGTCACTCTCCTCAAAGCACTCTCTGCCAGACTATCTTCCCTGGACCAGGGTTTTGCAGGCCTTGACAGGGTATATCTTGACCATGGCCTGCCTGCCGTCGAAAAGACCCTTCTCGACGGACTGCTTTCAGCCGCATCAAGGGCGGGGCTTTCAGGGCCGACCAATGATTTTCTGGCCCGGTTCGTCGATAGGCGGGACCTGTTGGCCATGGCAAAGGAGGGATACTGGGGACTGGAGAACTTCATCCCGGCCAACATCAAGGACCGGGCGACCTTACGGCGCCTGAGAAGAAAGAGCCGGGCGATCAACACCCGAATCCCGGGCGCGGCCGGAGAACCGGTCAGGCTGGAGAACATTCTCCTGGAAATGACGGTCGATCACTTCCGCAGGCAAAGCAGGACCTGGGATACTATCCCCAAACTCCTTGATCACATCATGTCATGCTACCTTGCTGCCCGGAATTGCGGGGTCGGTACACTCAGACCGGCAGAGGTTGCGGAGCCATTATTATGAGCGCAACAGACCCGACGAACATAAGCGATGGAACAACGCCCTCCGACCTTGCGACGAGGAGTCATAACACCATCGTATTTCTTACCCCGGAGGACGCCAGGTACGGTTTTTCGCTTAGCGGAGTTCGGCAGGTGGTCACCGATGAGGCCGGGAGCGTTGAAGCCCTGGAGCGAATCACCGGGGACCGGAATGTCGGTCTGCTCTTCATCGATGAGCGTCTGCACTGGGGAATTAACAGGGAATGGCTGGAAGGGCTCGAAAAGAACTGGTGGGGTCTGATCATTGTTTTGCCGGCGCCTGAGAAACTGGTGGAAGTTCCTGAGGACTACGCCATGCAGCTGATCATCAGGGCCATCGGCTACCAGGTGAGGCTATGAAAGGCAGGATCATCAGCATATCCGGGCCGACGGTAACGGTTGATATCCCTAACCTGAAACTCTACGACCGGGTACTGGTCGGCAACTCCCGTCTCCAGGGCGAAGTGGTCCGACTCTCGGAGGGATGCGGCAAAATCCAGGTTTATGAAGACACCCGTGGCCTTGCCCTCGGAGAACAGGCCGAAAGCATGGAAAAACCCCTCTCGGTGCGCCTCGGGCCGGGCCTTCTGTCATGCATCTATGACGGTCTGCAGCGCCCTCTGGTCGATATCGCCGAGGAACAGGGGCCGTTCATCAGTTCGGGACAAGAAATGGTTCCCCTCAATGAAGAAGCCCGGTGGGATTTCAAGTCGCACCTGAAAGCGGGAGACGAGGTAAACCCCGGTGATTTGCTCGGCAGCTTTACCGAGGGCGTATTCGACCATCCGGTCATGGCCGACCGGGTCGGAGTTATCCGGGAAATTTCCGGCGGGGCCATAACCTGCACTGCTGATATTGCCGAAATGGATGACGGCCGTGTCCTGGCCGCTACCGAGGACTGGCCGATCCGTTCACCAAGGCCCTACCGCAAAAAGCTGACCCCTTCGGTCCCCCTGGTCACCGGCCAGCGGGTCATAGATTTCCTCTTTCCCCTGGCCAGGGGCGGGGCGGCAATCATGCCGGGAGGGTTCGGTACCGGCAAGACTATCCTCGAACAGGCCATCGCCAAATTTACCAACGTCGATATCGTCGTCTATGTCGGTTGCGGCGAGAGGGGCAATGAAATGGCTGAAATGCTGGAGGAGTTCGGGGAACTGGTCGACCCCTGGACCGGCAACAACCTGATGGACCGGACCATCCTGGTGGCCAATACCTCCAATATGCCGGTCGCGGCCCGGGAAGCATCCATCTATACGGCCATTTCGATGGCAGAGTATTACCGGGACATGGGATATGATGTGCTCCTGCTGGCCGACTCGATATCCCGCTGGGCCGAAGCCCTTCGGGAAATTTCCTCGGCCCTTGAGGAGATGCCCGGCGAGGAGGGTTACCCCACCTATCTTGCTTCCCGGCTGGCCGGCTTTTTTTCCCGGGCCGGGGTGGTGGAGACCATGGGCGGCCGCACCGGCTCGCTCAGTATTATTCTGTCGGTATCCCCTCCCGGAGGTGATTTCACCGAACCGACCACCCAGGCCTGTATGCGGACCAGCGGTGCTTTTCTGATGCTGGATACCTCCCTGGCCCACCGAAGGCATTTCCCGGCGATAAACTGGTTTCAGAGCTTTTCCCTCTATGAAGCCGACATGGTCCGTTATTTCGAGGAGAACACCTCCGCTGACTGGGGTACGGCCCGAAGAAAATGTCTGGCACTTCTCCAGAAGGAGGAAAAACTCCGCGAGGTTGCGAACATCGTCGGTGCCGAGGGCCTTCAGGACAATGACCACCTGCTGCTCGAGACCGCCGAAAGGATCCACCAGGAATTCCTGAGCCAGAACTCCTTTTCCGCGGACGCTTTTTCCACCCCGGAACTGACCATCGAGAAAATCAGCAAAATTCTTGACTGGTACGATGATGCGGTCAACCAGCTTGAAAAAGGGTTACCATTGCACGATATTCTGAGCAGGCGAAACAAATGAGACTGGCCGAACACCAGTATAGCACCATCTCTTCGATCAGAAGCCAGCTTCTGATGCTGGAGAACGTCCGCGAGGTCCGGCTCGGCGAGGTGGTCAAGGTCGTCTCCCATGACGGCAGGGTCCAGGAGGGCGATGTACTGCTGATCGACAAGGGTACGGTCCTGGTCCAGGTGTTCGGCGATTGCCAGGGGCTCGACCTGGCCGACTCCAAGGTGGTGTTCACCGACAACATCAAGCAGGCGCCTCTCTCCGTCAATATCCTGAACCGGGTCTTTAACGGCTCTTTTGAGCCAGTGGACGGCCTGCCCGCCCCCTTGCCGGAGAAATGGGCCCAGATCACCGGTATGCCGATAAATCCCACCAGTCGTGCCCGGCCGGAGGAATACGTCGAGACCGGCTTTTCCACCATTGACGGCCTCAACACCCTGGTCAAGGGCCAGAAGCTGCCGATCTTCTCCTGTGCCGGCCTGCCCGCAAAGGAGATGTCCGGAGCCATCCTCAGGAACTGCAGCCTCACCGGCAGCAATAGGGACGGCCAGGCAGTGGTCTTTGTGGCCCTGGGGTTGACCCATCTTGAGTATTCCTACTATATGGAGACCCTGGCCGAGATGGAGACCAACTACGTGGCCTTCATCAACCTGGCCAGCGACCCC
>CAYUBU010000351.1:0-5606 GCA_964443105.1 uncultured Nitrospirota bacterium | reverse complement strand
CCTCTCAAGAAATATATGGAGCTGTTCTTCGGGGTGACCATGTTCGGGGTCGGCATGGTGTTGAACCCTCAGGACTTCGTGAATATCTTTAAACGGTTCCGGATCGTTCTCATCGGCGTTGCAGCCCAGTTTACCATTATGCCGCTCCTGGCGTTCCTGGTTGCGAAACTCTTTGCTTTCGACAACGATTTTTCTCTGGGACTGATCCTGGCCGGTTCGGCCCCCGGCGCCATGGCCAGCAATATCCTGAGCTATCTCGCCGGTGCCGATGTGGCCTATTCGGTCTCCCTGACCACCGTATCCACGCTCCTGGCGCCGGTGCTCACGCCGCTCCTCACCTTTTCACTGGCCCACACCCTGCTGGAAATACCGTTCTGGAACATGTGCTTCAGTGTTTTCAAGATGGTGCTGCTGCCGCTGCTGGCCGGCATCGTCACGAAAAGAACCCTGGCCGCCCGGGTCGAGCCGATCATACTCTTCTTCCCCGCGGTGTCGACCATGTTCATCGTCTTTATCTGCGCCCTGGTGATCGCCCTGAATCGAGGGTACCTGCCGCAGATCGACAGGTCGATCTTCCTGGCCGCCGTCGTTTTAAACGTGATGGGTCTGGTCTTGGGGTATGGTGTGGCCCGGTTTTTTGACTTCGATCTTCTGAAGAAGAGGGCGCTGTCCATCGAGGTCGGTATGCAGAATGCCGGCCTGGGGAGCGTGCTGGCTCTCAAGCACTTCAACGAAAAGGTTGCCTTGCCGGCGGTGATTTTCGTCTTTGTCTGCATCTTCAGCGCCTCGGTGCTGGTGCCGGTCTGGTCGAAAACCCGGTTTGACGCAACCCCGGAGAAAGGAGTCGGATCATGAGCAAAACAGCGGAGACAGCAGCCCCGATTCACCAGCTTTTGGCGGACCGCTGGAGTCCCCGGGCATTTGCCGATCGCCCCGTGGAGAAGGAGAAGCTTCTAGCGCTCCTGGAGGCGGCGCGGTGGGCACCTTCCTGTTACAATGAACAGCCCTGGAGCTTCATGGTGGCCACAAAGGATACGCCCCGTGATTACGACCCTTTGCTCAACTGCCTTGTGGACGCCAACAAGCTGTGGGCCCGGTCGGCACCGGTGCTGATGATGAGTCTCGCAAAGCTCCATTTTGACTACAATGACAAGGCGAATCGCTACGCCTTTCATGACGTCGGGCTCGCCGTGGCCACCATGATCGTCCAGGCCAGTGTTCTGGGAATTTACGTCCATCAAATGGCCGGTTTTGATCGGGAACGGGCGAGAGTGGATTTGGGAATTCCCGATTCTCACAAGCCGGTCGCTGCTATTGCCCTTGGTTACCTGGGTGACGGGGACAAACTGCCTCAAGAGCTTCGAGAGCGGGAGCAGGCGCCCCGGGAAAGGAAGAGACTCTCCGATTTTGTTTACGGGGGTGGTTGGGAAAAACCGGCATCCTTCGTGCCGTAGAGTCTGAGCGTTTGAAGAAAAGAGATCACGGTTCTTTAGAAGTCTGGACTGTTTGAGCGCAGCCACAGGTCGAACCGGGATATTGCAGAATTTCGTTGAAATCCTCGACGGGGGGTTATACTATGTGGCCGTGAACTGCGGGGTACTTTCGGGGTTTCATTTTTCGATTAACGGCTGGGGAAAAAAACCTTAAAAACAATGGCTTAGCCCCATTACTGTGTGAGGCATTATCGTGTCTTTAGACATCTTTTTTGTGGCCGTATTGATGCTCCTGGCTTTCGCAGTGTTCGACTTGATGGTCGGTGTGAGCAACGACGCCGTCAATTTCTTAAATTCCGCCATCGGTTCAAGAGTTGCCCCCTTCGTCGTGATCATGATCATTGCCAGCCTCGGTATCCTCGCGGGGGTGACGTTTTCCAGCGGGATGATGGAGGTGGCCCGGAAGGGCATTTTTCATCCCCAGTTCTTTACCATGCCCGAGCTTTTCACCATTTTTCTGGCGGTCATGCTGACCGATGTGCTTCTGTTGGATTTCTTCAACACCCATGGTTTGCCCACCTCCACCACCGTTTCCATCGTTTTTGAGCTCTTGGGGGCGGCAGTGGCAGCGGCCGCGATCAAGGTGATGCACGCCGCCGACGGGGTGACCATCGGCGACTATATCAATACGGCCAAGGCCTTGAGCATTATTTCGGGCATTCTACTTTCTATCGTGATCGCGTTCTTTGCAGGGGCTCTGGTCCAACTGGTGACCCGGTTCATCTTTACATTCGACTACCAGGCCAGACTGAAGCGTTATGGCGCGCTCTGGGGCGGCGTCGCCATGGCCAGCATTACTTTCTTTATCTTGATTAAAGGGGCCAAAGGGGCATCCTTTATGAGCCCTGAATCCGTCGACTGGATCCATACCCATTCTGCGATGCTTCTCTTCCTGATTTTCGTCGCCTCTGCGATCATTCTGCAGATTGCGATTTCTGTTTTTGAGACGAACATTTTTAAACCGGTCGTGCTGGTGGGAACTTTCGCTCTGGCCATGGCCTTCGCGTCCAACGACCTGGTTAATTTCATCGGTGTGCCACTGGCCGGTCTCTTCGCCTACCGGACAGCGGCTGCCTCCGGTGATCCTCTCAATGTCACCATGGAGGCGTTGAGCCAGAAAGTTCAATCCCAAACGTCCCTTTTGATTATGGCCGGAATCATTATGGTGCTCACCCTCTGGTTCTCCAAGAAGGCAAGAACGGTGACAGAGACGGAAATCAGTCTCGGGCAGCAGGAGGAGGGCACGGAACGGTTTGAATCGATATGGCTTTCCCGGTCCATCGTTTCCATGGGCGGTTCCTGTATTGACTCCTTAAAAAGTCTTGTTCCCAGGCGGATTCGAAAGTTTGTCGGGCGCCGAATGGACCCCCGGAAGCGACAAAGCTCCAAGGGGCAGGCTAATCAGCCTTCCTTTGATCTGGTGCGTGCTTCGGTGAACCTGATGGTTGCCAGTGCCGTCGTTTCCTTTGCCACCTCCATGAAACTGCCCCTCTCTACTACCTATGTGACTTTTATGGTCGCCATGGGAACCTCCTTCTCGGATCAGGCCTGGGGGAGGGAAAGTGCCGTATACCGCGTTACCGGTGTGCTGACGGTCATCGGCGGCTGGTTTATGACTGCGCTGATTGCCTTCATTGTTTCCTTCTTCTTCGCCGGTCTTATCCATTACTTTAACGTCGTCGGCGTTCTTGCTCTCATCCTGCTGGCAGGGCTTCTCATCTGGAATAATCATCTCAAACATAAAGTGCGGGCGCGGGAAACAGAGGAAATCAAAATTTTCAATTTTCAGAAGGTTGAAGACGCCCAGAGCGCCATTTCCAATACCTTCGATCATCTGGCGTATCTCTTGAAGGAGATGAGAGAATCTTTCAGCGTGACCTTTGAGGCGCTGTTCACCGAAGATGTGGATACCCTGGGCCGACAGAGAAGAAAGATCGGGCAGGTGCAGCTCTGGGCCAATATTATCATGGCCAATATTTTTAAAGTATTGCGCCTCCTTCAGAAGGAAGATGCCAAGATATCGTACAAGTACGCCCAAACCATCCGACGACTGCAGAAGCTGTCCGACGGCCATCGGGACATCATCCTACGCTCTTATGTGCATACCAGCAACAGACATAAGGGACTCCTCCCGGTTCAGATCGAAGAGATCAAGAAGATTGAACTCTGCATCCTCGATATCCTTCGAAAAGTAGAAGACTCTTTCACCAACAAGAAGATCGTCGATTATCAGTATATCGTGAACCAGTATCAGTATATGAGAGAGCTTGCGGATCAATTCAATGAAAAGCAGATTGCGAGGATCAGAAACGATACGTCCAAAACCCGTCTGAGTATTCTCTACTATGCCCTCGTCGGCAACTGCCTCATGCTTGCCAAGCAGAATGTCAAACTGCTCGAGATATTCAACGAATCATTTACCTTTGACGACACCTTGTCCGATTCCTATTTCGAGGTGGAGACCAACTAGCCTGAATATAGGACGGGAAATTCCATTTAGTGTCCATCCGGAAACGCTTCACCTCCGGATGGTTACAATAAATTGTTTCCAGTTCGGAAACTGCCAATTTTGTGAAAGGTCAAGGAGATCAAGGAATTACGCGGAGACGTACTCGAGTACGTCGCACAAGTGATTCCGCAGATCGACGCAGAGATTGCTCAAAAGGGGCATTTCCGGATGGAAACTATTTAGAGGCTGGGAGAATCGGGGTGCCAGGCACCCTGTTTCATATCTTTCGTCTATAGCCGCACTGGACGATCCCTCGTAAAAGATTCGGATAAGCGTGACGGTCGCGGGGCCGATGGGAGGGCAACCATGGATAGGAACCAGGAAGAACCAGTTCGCGATTCGGCCTATTTCAAAGAGAAGCTGCTGGAGCTTCGGGAAGAGCTGCGGAAGACTGATAAGACCGGTGATGCCGGAACAGCCATCGTTGAACTGGACCAAAGCCGGGTGGGGCGTTTGTCAAGGATGGACGCCATGCAGGATCAGGCCATGTCGCTGGAGTCGAAGCGGCGGCGGCAGGTGCAGCAGCATCGCATCGCCTCGGCTCTTCAGAGGCTGGAGATGAATGAATTCGGCTTCTGCCTTGAGTGCGGGGACGAAATCAATTTGAAGCGGCTCTCCTTTGACCCCACGGCCCTTTATTGTATTGATTGTGCCAGCGAGAAAGGTCAGTAATGATAGCATCACCCATGGGAGCTGCCCCTGAGGTCCGGCCGAGGTGTACGTGGGCCGAATCGAGTCTTTTGGAGCGGGATTACCATGACCGGGAATGGGGTGTGCCGGTCCATGATGACAAGCTGCTCTTCGAGTTCCTCGTTCTCGAAGGAGCCCAGGCTGGATTGAGCTGGTCCACCATCCTCCAAAAGCGCGACGGGTACCGTAAGGTCTTCGACAACTTTGACGCCCGGCGGGTCGCCCGGTATTCGAAGAAGAAAATTGCCGGGCTGCTTTCCAACCCCGCCATCGTGAGAAACAGACTGAAGGTTCAGAGCGCCATCAGCAATGCCCAAGCCTACCTTGCGGTCCAGGAAACCTTCGGACGCTTCGATCACTATCTCTGGCAGTTCGTCAACGGGACGCCCGTACAGAACCGCTGGAAAAATGTTTCTCAAATCCCGGCGGCAACAGATGTATCGGAGGCCATGAGTCGGGACTTGAAGCAGCGGGGCTTCTCCTTTGTCGGCCCGACGATCTGCTACGCTTTTATGCAGGCTGTGGGTATGGTCAATGACCACACAGTCGACTGTTTTCGTTATGAGCAGATACGGTCTCTTTCCCTTTGAACGACCGACGCCCGGCAACCTGCCTGTTCCCCGATTCATTTCATTGAGTCCCTGCTGTACCATGGACGGCCTCTTGCCCGCCCCTTGATTGACAGATTTGACATTAGCGCTATCATAAGTGACGAAATAGAGAGCGCCGCCCTTTAGAACACTGGAATGCTCGGCTATTTGGCCGATCATTGCGTCGACCAGGGGATGCTTATGGCCCATAACCCAGGAACGCTTCGCAACGCTGCGGGCACCGTGGTGTTTGAAACCCGAGGGTTGACGAAGGTTTACGACATGGGCGAGGTTCAAGTCCATGCCCTCCGGGGCATCGACATG
>CAYUBU010000350.1:0-7316 GCA_964443105.1 uncultured Nitrospirota bacterium | reverse complement strand
AGAGCAAACCGCGCGTCGACGTAACCGGGATTCACAAAGAGAGCCTTCTTGAAGTCCGCGGCCGCCTTATCCAGATTACCCAGGAGGAAATAGCCACGGCCGGCCCGGAAGTGGAGGTCTGCAAACCCGGCTTCCAGTGATAATCCTTTTTCGTAATCTTCGATGGCGCCTCTCAAATCACCGGCATTGAGTTTCTCATCGCCCATGGCCATATAACATTCGGCCAGATAAAAAAGGGCCTCCCGGCCATCTCGGTCACACCGCTTCAATTCCTCCAGCATATTCGAAAATTCGTCCACGGCCTTCATGTACAAGCCGCCGTTGTAGTAATCGAGCCCTTTATGGTACTTGCTCTGATAAAGCCAGCCCCGGACATTCACAGCCTTCTCCTCTAGGAACTCCGTTTCTTCTTGGCCAGTAGCCCTTTGGCCCCATTTCTAACGGCGCTGGACACGTTCTTGGTCTTGCTAAGAAACTGGAGGTCTTTTTCCCTCACCAGGGACAATTTGTCCACAGCGATACCCACGGGGGTCTTGGGATTAAAAACCAGAGCCCGGACGACGCTGTACTTCTTGCACCAATCCCTGTTTTTCCCGATCTCCCGGGGAATGTCTTCTGCAACGTTGGTGGAGGCTGCGTAAAACTCAACCTCACTATCGCTGAGCTTGGGATTTTTCAATACCGTCAGGGCGATCTCCCTGTTCGAGTCGCGGATGAGTATACTTCGTGCCTCTTTTGGCCCCTTCATGGCGCAGCCGATCTTATCAACCATGGACATTCTCTGAATCTGTTTCTGCATCGACTTGGCCCCCTCCGACTCATCCTCCTCCCGGGCCCCTTTGTCAAGGTCCGTTGAGAGAGCGGTCTGTCCCTCATAGAGGGCGAGGGCCTTCTGCCGGGATTCTATTTCGAGGCGCAGCGATTCAGAAAGATCTGACTTAATCGCTTCGAAAGCTTCATCAGGGACTGAAGGGTTGTGTATGAGGCAGCGCAGCGTTTCAGGATCGTCTTTTTCCTGGGCAAGAATCTGCTGCAGCAGGGGCAGAGCCACCGTGGGATCGGAGGCCAGCATGCGAAGGGCACCCTTGGAAAGATGCTTCAGATCGAGAGGCAATAATGTGAAGGACGCTTCGTCCACCATAAAGATGACTTCCGAGTTACTGCAGGATTCAATCACATGATGCGCTATGCCCTGGTCTGCTTGTACGTACAATGCCGGGACTCAGATGACGGGCCGAGTTTGCACCTTGTTTCATGATAGTCTCTTTTCGGCTCTCCATCAAGTCTAAATAGCTAAAAACAATGAGAATTGCAAGTCGGCGGTCCAGCGTCCCCGGAATCATCTAAAAACTCAGGTGGAGCGATTTAATGGTGAAAACGAGATGGATTTCATTGACCCGGTCGATGTCAAACTGCCCCACCCGATCATCAAAAACCGTGTCATCGTAACGATCCCAGGTGACGCCGACACCCCAACACTTGCGGGCATACTGTATTTGAAAAGAGAGGTCGTCACCGCTGTCCTCCGCAGCATTAAAGTAGCCGGTAAAATCCATTGAAAGCCGCGCTGTCGGCGCCCAGTGGAGACTGGTGGTCCAAAAGGAGATGCCATCGTTATCGATACCCTGAAGGGTTTTCGTGCCGCCGATCTCCCAATACTGCCCGCTCCCGATCGGCTGATTCGTGTCAACGGGTATCGTTCGCGTATAGCGCCGCCCTACCTGGAGGGCCAGAGATTCATCTTTTCGAAAGATGAGATCCATATTCGCTTGCTCCAGATCGTCGGTACGGAAATCGTAAAGGGCTTTGGCTTCGAAGTAGACATTGTCGGACAGATTCATATCGAGTTCAGATGAGACCGATCGGAAGCGGTCCTCGGAAAGGCGGCGATCGTAACGTGCCTCCAGCTTGAGGGTCGCGATCTCCCGTCGTCCAAGGGGTGTCGCTATCGTCGGCGCCGCCGGATTCACATCCCCAACCTGGGCCACAATGCGGTTTACCAGTTTCAGAAGGATCTCGTCTCTTGGATCAAGCTGATCAATCTCATCATAGATCGGGACGTCATCCTGGTTCCGGTCGGAACGGTACGCATAAGTGATGCCCGGTTCCACTATATGACGAAACGTCCTGTCCCGACCTCCCTGGTAGTCCCGATGAAACTTGACATCCCCGGAAACGCCCATTTCAAAAACGCCCCGTTCCACGGAATCCTTTTCCAAAGATTCCCGACTGTACAGGGTTTCACGGTAACCAACGTGAGGCGTCACCACAAGCCCGGGAGCCAGATCGAGGGGCAGAGAGAGGTGGGGGAAGAGATCGATGCGCCGCCCCTTGACCCCCTGGTGCCGAAGGGCAACGTCGGGATCGAAACCGACATCGATGAGACGCTGCACCTGATTGATTTGGTCGGGAGTCACGGGAGTGAGGACATCGGGATCGGCAGAAATGGCGGAACTGAATCTTGCTGCGTAACTCTCCTGCCTGTAGAAGTTGACGAAACTCGACTCCAGGGCCAAGAACCAGTTCGAATCTCCGACTCGGCTTCCGGGCAGATCAAAACGCAGCTCAGGGAGACTCTGGAGGGTCGTCGTACTTCGCCGAACTCCCATTTCCTGATAATACCGAAAGTCGGCAGTCACATTACCGGCCGGCCTGCGGGAAACCAGAGCGAAGTCCGACTGGCCGTTGTTCTGAACCCGGGCCTCGGAGGAGCGGGAAAAATCCTGGAGATAGAAACCGTCGCTGAAAACATGGACAAAGGCTCCGCCATAGAGCCGGTCCTCCATGTTGACGTGATGGGTAATCCCCGCCTCCCAGCGATCCTGATTCATGCCGATCCTACTCCCGTCCCGATCGGCGTTTCTATCATGAACGTATTTGCCAAAAAGGGCGCCGCCCACGTCCCGGTTGACGGCATACCGGTATTCGAGGCCGAAACGATTCCCGTTGTCCGCCAGGTACTCATAGGAAAAAGTGGCATCCCGGTCGCTATCGATGGCCCAGAAGTAGTCGAGTGCCACGCTGGAGCCGTTCCGTCCTCCCTTACCGAGCACAGGGGGAAGAAAGCCGCTCTGCCGCTCTGTACTCAGAGGATACCAGAAGTAGGGAAAATAGAGGAGGGGGATTCCGCCGAGACGGAGACTCAGGTGCCGACCGGCCAGGTGCTTCCCCCGCGTGATCGACAAGCGCTTCCCCCGCATCTCCCAGAAGGGCCTCTCCTTGCCGCACTCCGAGACCGAGGCCCCTTGTATCACGTAGGTCTCGTCACCTGTCTTGTCGATCTGCCCGCCTTTCAGCAGGTACCCCCGTTTCACGTTATCCATCTCGCCGTTGTAGAAGGTCCACAGGCGGGTCCGAATATTTCCCTCCACGCGGTCGCAGACAACGATCCCCTCCGCGTTCTTGAGGGTCACTGCCCCTTGGGCCACCACACTGCCTGTCAAATCGGAATACTCGGCATAATCGCAGGTCACCTTGGTAGACTCACTCAGCATCAGCACATTGCCATCGGCTATGAAGAGACGGCGCTCCTGATCATAGCGGAGAGAGTCGGCTTCAATAGAGACCGCTTCCCGATCATCAATGTCGAGGGCTTGGGCAGGCAGCGGCTGAACCACGAGCATCAGCACCGATAGGCCGCATATAAGGAGCCGGCGTATGCCGGGCAAAGGACGACGGGCAGCACATTCCACAATAAAATGAAGGGATACGGTCAATAAGAGGTAAAGGGCTGACAGCAACGGTTCAACTCCAGGATGCACTGCTCTCACGGGTCAGCAGGTGATCGCGGGCCTCCCCCACGGTGTATAAAGACCCGGTAATCAGCAGAAGATCATCGGGACCGCAGAAAGAGAGGGCTTCCTCGATGGCTTCAGGAATTGTACCGGCCACACTTACGGGAATGCCGGTCTGGCCGATCCGGTTGGCAACGGTCCGGGGATCGGCACCCCGAACGTACCGAGGCCGGGTCAGGACAAGCCGGTCGGCCAGCGGCAGCAGCGGATTAATGACTGCGGGGATATCCTTGTCGCTCAGGATGCCCACCACCAGGATCAAACGCCTGTAGCGCAGGTCTTTCTCCAACGTGGTTGTAAGCGCCGCTGCGGCATGGGGGTTGTGGGCACCATCGACAATGACCAGGGGATCATGGGACATGATTTCCATCCTGCCGGGCCAACGGGCCGCTGCCAAACCTCGACGGACTGCCCCTTCATCCACCGCCACACCCTGGGCAATCAAGACCTCCAGCGTACCCAGTGCAACTGCGGCGTTGACCACCTGGTGGTTTCCAAGCATGCCCACCGCCATGTGATCCCAGCGATGCTGTTCACCGGAGTAGTGAAAGCGCCGCGAGCCGTCGGACCGGTCTAAAATGATGTCCGAAACGCTAAAATCGTGACCCAGAGCGATCAGTCGGGATCCCTGGCGTTCGCAGATGTCCTGGATAACACCAAGTGTCCCGGGGTTTCTTTCGCCAGTCACCACCTCCACGCCCGGCTTGATGATGCCCCCTTTTTCCCGGGCGATCGCTTCCACAGAATCTCCCAGATAGTCGGTATGTTCCAGGGCCACGTTCGTGATGACCGATACCCGCGGCATAAGCACGTTGGTTGCATCCAGGCGTCCGCCGAGGCCGGTTTCGATCACAGCCAGATCAACGGCTTCATCGGCAAAATAAAGAAAGGCCATGGCGGTGGTTACTTCAAAAAAGGTGGTCTTAAACCCGGGGCCCAGGTCCTGGATCAGGGCAAAGACGCGCTCAGCCAGATCGGCAATTTTCTCCTCGGAAATTTCCTGGCCGGAGATGGTGATTCTCTCGGTAAACCGGCTGAGATGGGGAGAGGTGTAGAGCCCGGTACGGCATCCCGCCTCCCGGAGCGCCGCGGCTATGTAGGCCGCGGTTGAACCCTTACCGTTGGTGCCGGCGATGTGCACACTGGAAAGCCTTTTGTGCGGGTCGCCCAGGCCGCTGAGCAGCCGGCGTATCCGGTCCAGTCCAAGTGCGATCCCATGGACTTCCAGGCCTTCCAGGGCGGCCATGGCCTCGTCAAAGCGCATGGTTCAAGAGCCGGATGACTCCGGCAAGCGTGGTTTTCATGTCTTTTCTTTCCACAATCATGTCGACCATGCCATGTTTCAGGAGAAATTCCGCACGCTGGAATCCCTCGGGCAGCGTCTGGCGAATGGTCTGCTCTATGACCCTGGGGCCGGCGAATCCGATGAGCGCCCTCGGTTCAGCGATAATGACATCCCCCAGCGTGGCAAAGCTCGCCGTGACCCCGCCGAAGGTGGGATCGGTCAGGATCGAGAGAAAGGGGACATTCGCTTCCCCCAGTCGGGAAACGGCGGCACTGGTCTTGGCCATCTGCATCAGCGATATGATTCCCTCCTGCATCCTGGCGCCGCCGGAGGAAGCGAAAGAAATGAAGGGAACCCGCCGGGACAGAGCCCGCTCAATGCCTCGAACGATCTTCTCTCCGACCACGGAACCCATGCTGCCCCCCATGAAACGGAAGTCGAAAACAGCCAGGACCACCGGAAGCCCTTCAATGGCGGCATCCCCGTAAACGAGGGCATCCTTTCTGCCGGTCTCCTTTTCCCCTTCCTTCAGCCGTTCCCGGTATTTTCTCGAATCCTTGAACTTGAGGGGGTCCGTGGATGACAGATCGGCATCAAACTCCTGAAAGCTGGCCTCGTCGGCAACCAGCTTGATCCGCTCCTCTGCGGTAATCCGGAAATGGTAATTGCACTTGGGACAGACCCGGTGGTTGCTTTCGATTTCTTTCTTGTAGATGATTTCCCTGCAGTTTTTGCACTTGTCCCAGAGCCCCTCCGTGGTCACGACTTTCCGAGTCGACAGGGAGGCTTTGATTTTCTTTTTTTTGAACCACGTCATACCAACCTCGCCGCTACAGTTCGATCACGTGACCTTCTTCCAGCACCTGCACGCGATTTCCCAGGAGCCCACCCAGCTCTCGCACAATGGTTTCCTTGTATTTTGGTTTCATGTGAAAAACGTAGATGGGTATGTCCCGCCTTTCCAGTTTATCCAGCTCCGACGCCACCATGGACGGTGTCATATGGGCACTGGCCCTGGCCACTTCTTCAAGCCCATCAGGGAAAGAGACCTCAATGAGCACCGCGCCAAGATGGGGCGTTCTATTCGCCAGCGTCCAGATTTCTCCCGTCGGCGCTGTGTCCCCGGTATAGAGGAAACCCCGGTCTTCTCTTTTGATCAGCATACCGACGGAAGGGACCCTGTGGTTTACGACGGCGGGCGTGATTACAAAATCCCCGATCCCCGTCTCCTGTCCCGGAACCATTGAACAAAGACACACTGGGGGCCGGTCACCATTCACGATGCCGGTGAAATCGGGCCAGATGATGTCGTTGAACAGATGGGCTCTCAGCCCGTCCAAAACCTCGGCAATCCCGTATACCGTGATGGATCCCGTCCCCTCTCCCATACGATTGTCGACGAGGAAGGGGAGTTCCTTGATGTGATCGAGATGAAGGTGGCTGATAATCACCGAGTGGATGCCGCGCTGACGTTCGACGGAGAGCACCGACGACACGGTCCCGGCTTCCAGAAGGATCTCCTCATCGATCAGGAATCCGACCGTGCGCGCCTCTCGTGTCTCAGAACCGTGACATCCGAGGACCTCAATTTTCATCCACCCCCCTGCCTTTCTTAAGCGGCGGTCAGCCCTCTTGTTTAATCCGACTTGACCGTCGCGGCCCTCAGCTCCCGGATGAACCGGGCCACCACATCGGAACACTTGGGGTCGTTTTGTATCTTTTCAATAAGGCTCACCAGGGCGCTGCCGACTATGGCACCATCGGCATAGCGGCTCACCTGGCGCACGTGCTCCGGTGTGGAAATCCCGAAACCGACGCATACGGGCATGTCGCTTTGCTTTCGGATGTTTCCAACGGATTCAGCAATCCCCGACGCGAGTTCCTTACGGGTCCCCGTGACCCCCGCCAAAGAGACATAATAGATGAAGCCCCTGCTCACGGAACCGATCTTTTCTATTCTCTCGGCCGTACTTGTGGGAGCGACCAGAAAAATGGTGTCCAGGCCGGCCTTCCGGGCCGCGGCAACGAGTTCACCGGCCTCTTCCGGCGGCAGGTCGGGAACAATGATCCCATCGGCGCCGGAAGTCCTGGCATCCTCGGCGAAGCGTTCGACACCGTAGTGATAGATGGGATTGTAGTACCCCATGAGCACAATGGGAATGTCCGTTTGCCGTCTCAGACCTTTTAAAAAGTCTAGAATGGCGGTCAGCGTGACGCCCCCTGCGAGAGCCCTCTGT
>CAYUBU010000349.1:0-4730 GCA_964443105.1 uncultured Nitrospirota bacterium | reverse complement strand
TGATAAAATTCTTTTCATGTCCTCCTCCTTAAAAAAGACCTGAAAAACGATTTAAGCCGTATACCCCATTTTAATGGTCCAGCGCCGGCAATCACCTCCTTTTTTTTGACTCCCATAACTTTGACGTATGGGGGACCTATCTCCGGATCTGATGAAGGAAGCTTCGTGATTTAAATCATTGATTTTGTTATGCTAATGCAGAACAAGGGCATTGTCAAGAAAGTTCTTCATTATTTTGACAGAAAAGGGAGAGAGGGGTAAAGGTGAAAGGGGTAGACAACGGCCCGCTTCAGCGAGACCTTATGATGTCGACCAGGGCGTTATAGATCCGGCTCGACAGATTGGGGTCCCGGACCATGAAGATACTCCCCGTCCGGTAGGGATCGTCCCAGAGGTAGAAACGCATCCGCCAGAACTGATCGAGAAGCGCCACGCGCACTTCTCCCTCTTCAATGAAAACCAGTATCTCTATGGGGAACTGGGTCAAGTGGTAGATGCCGCTGCAGGGGTCGCGATCGAGAGTCGAGGGCCACTTCAACCCACTGTAGTTGAGCAGCTGGTCCTCCACATTCTTCTCAGTGAGACCGAGGATGCAGGCGCGTTCTCCAATGACCGTAGTGGAGACGACTCGCCAGCCCGATTTAGATTTCCCCGTCGCCGTCTGGATCCCTGCACAGACGTTTTTCAGCGTCTCTTGGGGATCGTTCTTGATGGGAACCCGCTTCACCACATCGACTTGGTCAAGATAGGTGGCCCAGAAGAACCGCACATCCCGGTCGTTGCGTACCGGCGGGAGCTGCTCCGTGAGAATGGTTCCTTCCATCCCCTTGACGCAGAGGGTCACCAGATCTTTCCTGACCAGATTGGCATAGGCGATCATTTCATCCTGTTCTGCGAAAGGGAGGTCGGCGAAAAAAACCTTGGAGAGGATTTCGGGGTTGGTAAAGACAACCACCACCTTGCTCCCCTCCTGATACACGCCGATCCGGATGGGGAGAAAAAGCAGGTGCCGAACCCCTTTGGCAAGCACCGCCTGATCGTAGTCGTGGTTCTGAATCAGATAGACCCGGGCGCGGCTCGAACAGATCTCCGGGGTGCTCAGTTCCCAGTGGGTAATCAGTTTCCAGTCCGACTGACTGATATTGGTTTCGATTCGCTGGCAAACGGCATCGAAATCGGCCTCCATCTCCAGGCTCTTCTGGTAGAGCCCGTAGCTCTGGCCGGGGTCGAGCCTTTCCCGGATGTCCCGGCGCAGATCGTCGAGGAGCGCCTGGGCAGCCCCCTGGCTGAGGATCAGAAAAGCGACTAGACAGAACAACACCCGAAACGGGCCCATGGAAACCTCCGGATGAAATGAGGAAAATCTATCATAAGTCGGGTTGGCCAGGCAAGAAAGAATCGTCCTTAACCAGCGTATCACATCGGCAGGCAAAAAAAATCCCTGCCGGTCTTGTTCCGGCAGGGATCAATCAGAACCTGAATAACGGACCGCTTACTTCCCCTGGATCATATCCTCGAGATCACCAAAGATGATTGAGGGAATCAGCGTATTCTTTGCGAAGGCCGCGTACCCCGAATCCCAGAAGTAGAGCTGCATCCGCCACATTTCACCAAACTGGGCGACCTGCCATTTCCCGTTCTCTCCTTTGTAGACGACAATCTCCAGCGGCATAGCCGGTGCATGGTCGACGCCGGGATATTTGTTGCTGTCCGATTTGTCTTTGAACCGGAAATCGGAATTGATGTTGATGCATTTGGTTTCCGTATAGAGATTGGTGACGCCCAACCAGGCGGCCTTGTCGCCGAAGGTCTTCACCGCCACGACCTTCCACCCCTTTTCCGCATCTTTCTGCAGACTGGCCGCGGCATGGCTCTTGATCTCGTCTATAATCTGGTCGAGGGTGGCCGAGCCGTCTACTTCCTTGGCCGTGAGGAGGCTGCCCCGGAAATCCTTGAACTTGGCCATCATCTTGGCCGGCCCGTCACCGTTGTAACCCCGGTATTTCTTGGCTGCACGGATCGGCGCCTGCTGAGCGTTCACGACCCGGCCCTCTACAGCCTGAACAACCTGGATCAGTTCCTTCTTGGCAGACGCCGCCGACGCCATCAGACTATCCCGGGCGCTTTCCCCTTCGAAGTAGACATTGGCCAGGGCATCAGGATTGGCAATGTTGACGTGCACCTTGCCGTCGGCCTCATAAACGCCGATCCGCAGGATCAGGACCGAAACGGCATCCGCGGAGAGACTTGCCAGGGCCGCCTGGTTGAAGGCCGGGGACGTTAAGACGTAGGTGCGGCATTTCTGTGCGTCATCGGGAACCGCGAGATCCATTTTCCCGAGAAGTTCAAGGCTGGAAGCGGCAATGCTCTTCTCCAGCGTCGCTGTCGTCTCGCTAAAATCACCGTCGGCCTCGAGAATCTTCTGAAAGCTGCCGATCTTCTCGGCGGCCAAAGCTGTTGATGGATGCAGAGAGGCAGAAACCAATCCCAACACCGCCACAATCCCATAGAAACAGAATGTTCTTATATATTTCAAGTTCATATTATCTCCTCCAATAATAGTTGTTTAGTCTCAGCACATTCCGACAACGCCGGTTGCATCACCCCCCCCCCCCAGAGTCGGCCCAGCCATAGGAAATTGATGAAATGTATTGAAAATCAGAGCGTTCCCAACACAAAAGGTTATTTAGAGCAGGCATGTCCGGCCTGAATGCCATTATTCTAATACTTACATAATTATCGATAATTAAAGCCTTTTTCGGCACAAATCCTGAGCAAAATACCGTATCCCGCCCCCAACTGTCAAGGTGATTTACTTGGGCGGGATATGAATAGCGACGCCATGGGCCGCATGGGACGCCTCCAGCACCGCCTCAGAGAGGGTCGGGTGGGAATGGATGGTATGCCCCAGGTCGGAAACGGTTGCCCCCATCTTCATGGCCACGGCCCCTTCGTGCACAATGTCCGATCCATGGGCGCCCATGACGTGAAGTCCCAAAAGGCGGTCGCTCTTGGCGTCAGCCACCACTTTGGCCAGGCCGGTTATTTTCCCCATGGCATGAGACTTGCCGAGGCCCCGGAAGGGGAAAGTGCCCACACGAACCTCATAGCCCTTCTCCTTCGCCTGCTGCTCCGAGAGGCCCACGGTCCCGATTTCAGGCATGGTGAAGATGCCGCCGGGCACCACAGCGTAGTCCATGGTCTGGGCGCCGCCCATGGCATTTTCCGCGGCCACGATCCCTTCGGTGGAAGCCACGTGTGCCAGGAGAATCCCCCCGGTCACATCGCCGATGGCGTAGACATTGGGGACGGAGGTCTCCATCTTCTCGTTCACCTGAATCTCCCGCCGAGGCCCGCAGGACACGCCGACAGCCTCCAGGTTCAGCCCTTCCGTGTTGAACGCCCGTCCGATGGAAACAAGGACCTGGTCGGTTACGATCTCTTTGCCGCTGCCCAGGGTGGCGACCATTTTACCGGCATCGTTTTCCTTGACCGATTCGATCTTCTCGCTGCAGTGAAGCTTGATCTTCTTCTTTTTCAGTTCACGCTCCAGAAGGATGGAAATTTCCTCATCCACAATACTGATGGCATGGGGGAGCATCTCCACCATGGTCACCGCGCTACCCAGAGCGTTCAGGATGAAAGCGAACTCACATCCGATGACGCCGGCACCAATGATGAGGAGGGACTCGGGGATCTTGTCCAGGCTGAGCATGTCGTCGCTGGACAGAATTTTCCGGCCATCCAGGGGAAAAGCGGGGATATTGGCCGGCCTGGAACCGGTGGCAATGATAATCCGGTCAGCGGCAATCTCTTCCGTACCACCCTCTTTTTTCGCCACTGAAACGGTGTTCTTATCTTTGAGAGACCCCTTCCCTTCGACGAGTTTTATCTTGTTGCTTTTGAAGAGGGAGCGTATCCCCTTGACCTGGGAGGCGACGATCTTGTCCTTTCGATCCATCATGGCCTGCAGGCTGTAGGTCACGTCGCCGGTCACCTCGACACCATAGTCTTTGGCATGGCGGACCATGAGGAGGGCTTCCGCGGAATAGACCAGGGCTTTGGTCGGGATACATCCCCAGTTCAGGCAGGTCCCCCCGACCTCATAGTCCTCGATGATGGTCACTTCGCCGCCCAGCTGAGCTGCACGAATGGCGGCGACATAGCCGCCGGGACCGGCGCCGATGATTGCGATTCGCTCTGCCATAGATCTCTCCCCTCTTTTGGGCTGTTGACGTAGCACACGACTGCTCTGCTACGGTTGGACGGAACAGAAAACTGAGAAATTCAGATTGGGCTGGAACATGCGGGAAAAACGGCCGGGATCAGAGTAAAAAAAAGGGATTCCCTTGAGAACCCCTTGTGAAGCGCCTCTGGCCTACCGGTCACCCAATCTCTTCTTCAATGAATTTTGCGTAGGCTACGGCCGTCATCAGCCCTTTTAATTCCGAGGGCTCGGAAAGCTGGACACGGACGATCCAACCGTCACCATAGGGGGCCTCATTGATCGTGTCGGGAGAATCCTCAATGTCGTCGTTTACCTCGATGACGGTGCCGCTGACCGGCGAGATTACCGATGACGTGGCCTTTGTCGATTCCACCTCGGCCACCTCTTCACCGGCCTCCACTTCCTCCTCTTCCTCGGGCACATCGACATAGACGATGTCCCCCAGGCTTTCCTGAGCATAGTCGGTGATGCCGATGGTTCCTTCGTCGCCTTCAACGCTGAC
>CAYUBU010000348.1:0-4701 GCA_964443105.1 uncultured Nitrospirota bacterium | reverse complement strand
TCAGGGAACGCGCTTCCGGCGAAACTTCCATTGGTCAGGCGATCAAGGAGTTGGGGGTGACCCATATTGCTTTGGCCATGGTGGATTTTCGCGGCATCCTGCAGGGCCCTTCAGACCTGGGGGCCGGGGGTGCCTCCCGGGATCTATGGGAGGCCATGATTGAAAAGGCCCGCAACGGGAATTCCGATGCCATTCGAAGCCTGGCGGATTTTCTGAAGGCCCCGGCGGGATTCGAGACGCTGCGGGCCCAGGTCGAGGAGCATTCGGTAGCCTTCACCGGGGTCGCTGCAACCGACCACCATGCCAAGGTCTTTGCCGATATTCATCAGCAGGTCTTCTCCTCTCTCTCCGGGAGCGAGCGCAGCGAATATACGAAGAACCTGGCCGCCATGATGGTCAACGAAACGGGCGAAGAATCAGAGGTGGCTGATTCCCTGGCCGAGAGCTTTCTCCAGTTCCCCGACGGGATGCTCACGGAGATATTGGCCAGTGCCATCGTAACGGCAGGGAAGGTCGACAATCGTTTGACCATGGCGTTTCACCGGCTGCTCAGCCACGAAGATCGGGCCCAATCCTTTCTGGCCGAGGCCGACCGGGGAATTTCCAGAGGGAACTATCGGGGCTTTTCTGCTGAAATCTGGGAGCAGGCCAAGAGCCTGATTCTCTCCGGCGGGGAAGAGCAGTTCATGTCGAAGGAATATCACCAGGTGCTCGATGACCTGACCAAATACCATCTGGAAGAACTGAAGACGACGTTGGGGAGTGACACCTTGGCCGGAATCCAGAAAGCCCTTCGGAAATCGGAGTTACAGACCCGTCGAGAAGCGATCTTCTTTGACCTCACCCAGGCAGAGGACCGGCCTGAGGAATTCCATCACCTCCTCCTCGATGTGCGGGCCCAACTGATGGAATCGGCCCGCAAGGGCGATCTCGACCGCACGCTTCACCTGCTGAAGAATACCTTTCGGCCGGGCGAGGAAATTCCGGAGGGAAGAAAGGCCCGGATGCAGGAAATTCTTTTCAAAGACGGCGAGGACTCGTGGCTGCCTTATCTGCTGGAAGAAATCGGCGTTCTGGGCGAGGACGATCTCGGTCTATTGCAGGAAATTTTTAATTGCAACCGGGAGGGGGTGACCCGGGCACTCCTTTATGCCCTTGGGGAAGAGCGGAGTCTGTCGGGAAGAAAGCGAATTGCCAATCTCCTGGCCCATCTGGGCCCCGCGGCCGTGCCCTATCTGGTGGCCGCCTTGAAAGACACCCGGTGGTATTTGGTGCGGAACGTGGTCATGGTTCTGGGGACCATCGGAGACCCGTCATGTCTGCGGGCCCTCGTACCGCTTCTGAAGCACCCCCAGCTTCAGGTTCCCCGGGAGGTCCTCAACGTTCTTCCGGCGCTGGGCGGAGACGACGCCGTGCTGCCGATCCGGCAAATCCTGTACAGTAAGGACCGGGAGATCGATGCCGGCCTGCAGAAGGCGGCAGCCCGCGCGTTGAGGCGTATCGGGACCCCGAAGGCAAGGAAGGTTCTCAAGCAGGGGCTTGTCGACCGGGACAGGAAGGTGCAGCGAGCCTGCACTGAGGTTTTGAAGGGACTCTTATAACCGAGGGAGCGTGTCTGTATGGAAAGAGAGGATCAGGTGGTGGTCGCTTCAGGCATAACACCTGCGGAAAGTTTGGGGAAGGCCTTGTCCTCTCTCCTGCGGGCCTTTACCCTTTACCCGCCGACACATCCTGTGATCGAAGAGAGCTCGAAAAGACTCCTGGAATTCCTTCACGCCTTCCTCCATGACGTGATGCAGGTGACGGTGGGATTCCTGGGGGAGGATCTAATCGTCCTGGGGAAAAAGCTTTCCAGGATCGAAGGGTCGATTCAGGGTTTGAACGAGATGTTTCTGAGGCGGGGTATCGAGAAGATCGTCTTTTCCAAAGGGATCGCCCAGGATGAGGTCACCCAGTTCTTCACGCTCCTGTCCAAGACGTCCCTTGACGCTCCAGGCGAGGTGGCAACGCTCATCAGACAGCGGGACTGGCCTCACATCGATCTTGGGAAATTCAGTACCCTGGCGGCTGTGGAAGATCTTGCCGACGGCAGTGCGCCGGTCTCACTGGATGAGGCCAAGATGGTCAAGGAGTATATGGAAGCGACCAAGGAACTGATTTCCCAGATTCAGGACGAAAAGCTCCTGGAGTACGGGCTGGCCAGCGAAATCGTCGACAATATCCTCAACGGCATGATACTGGAGAACAATACGATCCCCCTCGTCGCCCGGGTCAAGGAACACGATCCCTATACCTTTACCCATATCTTGAATGTGGCCACCCTCTGCCTGGCGGTTGGCCGGGTTCTCGGGTTCAACCCGAAGCAGCTTAAGTCCTTCGGTACGGCGGCCTTGCTGCACGATACGGGCAAGTCCAAGACTCCTCTGGAGGTATTGCAGAAGAAAGGGCGCCTGACGGAGGAAGAGTTTGCGATTATGAAGATGCATACGGTCCACGGGGCGGCCATGCTGGAGAAGATCAAAGATGTGCCCGATCTGGCGCCCATCGTGAGCTACGAGCACCACATCCATCTCGACGGGACCGGGTACCCTGAAAAGAGCCGACACCGCAAGCCCCACCTCTGTTCCCGTATTTGCACCATCGCCGACGTCTACGATGCGCTCCGTACCATCCGTCCTTACCGCAACGAGATGACCAAAGTTGAAACCCTGAACACCATGAGTAAAATGCCCCTCGACCCCTTTCTTTTCAACGTGTTTGCCCGCATTGCCAACCTCTACGAAGCCGGTGAATATGTCCGACTGGACAGCGACGAAATCGGCGTGATCCACAGCATCAACCCTGATGATGCCCTCAGGCCCCAGGTCCGAATCCTCTTTGACCGGAATAAAAACAAGGTGCGAGACCAGCGTGTGGTGAATCTGGCAAACTGGAATCGGGCACAGGGCAAACACGTCCGTTCCATCGTCACCGTGATTCCTCGAGACGAGATCGTGAAATTGGCCTGAATCCCCGGCGGTCCCGCGAGAAGACTTAAACCCGGATATTGCATGAGTAAAGCGATTGGGAGGCTGCATACGGGGCCCTTGATCGCCCCTTCGGGGACACCGGCGTCGGACCGTGCCGGGTTGTGGAGATTCTCGCTGACATTGGGGATCTTTCACCTCAGGCTCGAAAAAATTCCCTGGCCCTGGGGCGCAGAGCCCCGCCGTTGCCGGAGGCCCCGCGAACCGGGTCATCCCGGGCTGAGTGTCTTTATGCTGCGAAAGGGGTCTTGCGGGGCAGGTTCAGCCGGGCCGAAGGTCAGGACCCGGTTCGATCATGGCGCCGACCCAGCGCATGAGGTAGGCTGCGGTATTCTCTGTATTGGCCGTGATCTTGCCACCCAGAGGGTCGGCCACATTGTAGACCCCCACGATTCTCTGGTCGTCGAGCACAGGGACAGAAAGGCATGCCCGGGTCTGGTAGTTGGAGAGAGGACGGTTGTGACGGCAGAAGGGGGCCAGGTTGTTCTCCCCGTGGTCATTCCGAAAAGACTTACCTTCCCGGGCCACCCAGGCCGAGACGGCATTTTCATTGAGTGAGCGTGTCAACCCCAGGAGGCGGACATTCGTTGCGGCCTGGACAACCAGTTCATTCCGTTCGGGGTACAGAATCATGAGGGAAAGGCTGGAGGCCTTGATGTACTCTTTCGTCAGTTCCAGGAGCCGGGTGTATTTCTCCCGGCAGGAACGATCCATCGCGGAGATAATCTTTAACGCCTTGAAGGCGAAATCCGCTTCCTTGATGTAAGCTTCCAGGGTTTCTCCGTGGCGCTTGGCTTGGGTTTTCCGCTCCAGAAGTTCCCGTACCGACTGGAGGAGTGCGGTGTTGTCGTAAGGCTTGAGGATGAGGCGGTGGGCCTCCACCCGGTTGATGGCGGAGAGGAGTGTGTTAATTTCGGCAAAAGCGGTCAGGACGATGCGAATGGTCTCGGGGTACTTCTTCTTGACCTCCAGCAGAAAATCGATCCCCCGGATTCCGGGCATCAATTCATCGGAGATGACCACGTCCACTTCCACCTTCTCCAGAATCTTTAAAGCCTCTTCGCCGCCGGTTGCCGTGAGTGTGCGGAACCCTTCCCGGGAAAAGACGGCCCTCAGGGCGTCCAGGATAAAGACTTCGTCATCAACGATCAGGATGGTATGTTCCATCGTCAGTTTTTCACCTTTCCGGTCCTGCCCGGCTGGTGCGATCGTCTTTCTCCGTTAACTTGCAATTCTGATGCCGTTCCTATATAATTTGCCGAGCCCTGTCTGTGTTGCCATGACCATGGCGGGGCAGGGCCCCGGTGGACTTACATCTCAGGAGCTGTGCCGCTTCTGTCAAGAGGAGCGGCCGTGGGGTTGACTTTTGCTCTGCGTCAGCGATAACAGATTCTACGCCATGGGATGAGTCATAGCACTCACCCGGAGTGGCAAATGGCCCAACCGTGAAAGGGGGAACCATGGAACTCAAGAACCTGCTGTCCAAGAATGACGCCATCACGATGCTCGAACTCATCGACCAGTCTCTCTATACCGTGACCAAGGAAGACCTGGAGAGCCTTGTCCGCCGGATATCGGACCTGGTCGTATTCGACTCCGCTTTCTGCGGATTTGCCAAGACCGATGGGCGGGGCAACCTCAAATCCTATGATTTTGCCAAGGTCGACTATCCCGA
>CAYUBU010000347.1:0-7779 GCA_964443105.1 uncultured Nitrospirota bacterium | reverse complement strand
TCCATCGCCATGATCTTTGACGCCGAGCAGGCCGGCCCGGTTCTCGGCTGGACCTCCGCGGTTGCCGCCTACGGCGCTTTTATCATCCCCAAGGTATTCGGTGAGCAGATTAAGGCGACCACACCGGAATATGCCCTTTATGGTTTTGCGGTCTTCTACTTTGTCTGCCTGGTGCTCAACTGGTGGTTCTACACCAGAAAGAACGCCTATATCCAGAATCCGTAAGTACGGATCAGGGCTCCCTTTCCCTTGAGGATGGGGATGTCGTTGAATTGAGCAACACCCGTGGTAAAAATCCCCCCTTTGTCAAAGGGGGGATTTTTATGAGCAGCTCTTTTGTAAAGGGGGATTCAGGGGGAGATCCCTCGGGTGAAGCTTATATGATTTGATCAGGAATCACATAGCTATCGACTGGAACCAGCCCTATCCACGGCAATTTGTCTCGGGAGAACATAGTGACCTGATACATAGCGTCATAGGATAAACATCCACGCCCAAGGGACGTGGCTTTGGCCTCCCCCAGGCAAGCGGGTTCCCCTCTTGCCCGTGTTTCAGAGTCCCCCTTTAGAAAAAGAGGGATTTGATCGGATTGTTTTAAATCCCCCCCGACCCCCCTTTGCCAAAGGGGGGGAGACTCACCCTGATGGTTGTATCGTGGGTCGTTATGCCGCTCCCTTTGTGCCTCTGTGGTGAAACTTTTTGATTTTCGCCTTTACCAAGGAATTGCCTTTCTCTGCGCCCTCTGCGTCCTCTGCGGTGAAAAGCTTTTAGCTTTTGCAAGTATCTGCCTTTCTTTCTCCTCTATATGAAACAGACCTGAGCATTTCAGGCAGAGCCACATAGACTCTGACCCGGCCCGAAGGACCGGGTTTTTTCGAATTAATAAATGCACATCCATTACCAGGAAAAGACGATTCCGCATTCCTTGGGCAAGGCGTTACGCAGCCTTCCGTCGACGGTCGCGCACCTGACAGCCCGTGGCAACGTTGAGTGATTTTCGAAAATCTCAAACAGAGAGTTGCGCAGGCTCAACCCCGTAACCATCAGCAGCAGATATCTGCATCCTTGCAGCTGTAACACCGCCAAGTCAACGCGAGGCAACTGACGTAAAAAGCCACAAAGATGACCATGGCCACCTTTGGAAGCCCCGTGAGAGCAATAGAGCACCCGACAATCGCCGGTATGAAGAACAAACCGAGGGCAGCCACGGCGGCGGTGAACCCCAACGCCACAGACGCTTCGATGTCGCCTTCACGGGCCGCCTGTTCACGGGCCGCTTGGTCTTTACCTTCCGCCTCACGTTCGTGTAACGCCCTGAAAACGTTTGGCACGATTCGAAATACCGAGCCGTTACCGATACCTGTGGTGATGAAGAGCAGCATGAACGCGGCGAAGAACCACGGAAGCTGGCCGCTGCCAGGGCCGGAGGGCAGAGAGATCAAGACCCCGACGGCCGCCGTCAGCATGACAGCGAAATTCCAGAAAGTGACCCTACCACCGCCGATGCGATCGGACAGCCAGCCCCCGATGGGACGAACCAGGGCGCCCAGCAAGGGTCCGATGAACGCATATTTGTAGGCCTCCATCCCCGGAAACTGGGAGGACAGCAGGTATGGGAACGCCGCCGAGAATCCGATAAAAGACCCAAAGGTGCCCGTGTAGAGCCACGCGAGCATCCATGCGTGCTTACGCTGGAAAATCACCAGCTGCTCACGGAGCGTGGCGCGAACGTCTCGGATATTGTTCATGCCGAACCAGGCGCCAAGGGTCGCAGCCAGGATGAAGGGTACCCAGATGTAGGCGGCGTTCTGCAGCCAGGCCTCGCCCACCACGGCCCCCTCCATGTGGGTTTGGGACTTGCCGCCCATGATGGCGAGCGCCCCGCCGTAGATGGTCAGGGGGACCACCGCCTGCACGATACCGACGCCAAGATTGCCGATGCCGGCGCTCAAGCCGAGTGCCGTCCCCTGCATGCGCTTGGGGAAGAAGAAGCTGATGTTGGCCATGCTGGCGGAGAAGTTCCCGCCGCCAAGCCCGCACAGGAGTGCGATGACGACAAACACGACGTAGTCGGTGGTGGGCTCCTGCACCGCCAAGCCCATCCAGAGGGTGGGGAGCAGCAGGGACGCGGTGCTGAACACCGTAAAGTTCCTTCCCCCGAAAACCGGCACGACGAAGGAGTAGACGAGCCGTAACGCCGCGCCCGAGACACCCGGTAGAGCGGCCAGCCAGAAGAGCTCGCCGGTGGTGAACTTGAAGCCGATCTCGGGCAACTCGACCACCACCGCACTCCAGAGCATCCAGACGACGAAGGACAAGAGCAGCGGCGGTGTAGAGAAAAGCACGTTGCGCAGGGCGATGCGTCGGCCCGTCTGGGCCCAGAAGGACTCATCGTCCGGGCGCCAATTTGTCAGCCAGGAGCCACGTCCCAGGCGTGCTTCCAGAAGGTCTTCCTTGATCATCTCATCGCGTAGGCCGGGGTGGTGTTCCAGAATGGCCTCCCGTTCGCCGCGGCTCGCCACCCACGTCCAGACCATCACGCCCACGAGCACCGCGGACATGAGCATGAAAGCGCTGGCGCGCACGTTGAGCACGTCGGCGGCGATGCCGAACATGATGGGCATGGAAAATCCACCGAGACCGCCGATCACCCCCACCATGCCACCCACGGACCCCATGTTCTTGGGATAGTGATCCGCCAGGCAGCGGTAGACGCTCGCCTTGCCGATGCCCTGGGCAATCCCCACGATGAACACCAACACCGTGAACATAACCACCCCGACGCCAATGTCGAAGGAAACATCGCCCTTAATGCCGTGGAAGGTCAGGGTGGTCGGCGGATAGGAGAGAAAGAACAGACACACGATACTCACCCAGAACGTCCACCAGGTCACGGTGTCGCCGCCCCACTTGTCGGAGGCCCAGCCGCCTAGGGCACGGATTAGACCAGATGGCAGGGTGAACACCATGGTGATGAAGGCCGCACTCTTGAGGTCCAGACCGTATTCGCCCACGTAGTATTTGGGCAGCCACAGGGCGAGGGCGACGAAGCCGCCAAAGACGAAATAGTAGGCGAGTCCGAAGCGCCATACCCGGCTCTCGAGTAAGGGGGCCAGTTGGTCGGCCAGGGTCAGCCGGCTATCGGAGCGCTTGCGCTGCTCGAGCAGCGGGTCGGGGTAGGTGAACATCCAGAACACCACCGCCATCAGGAGCATGGCGACAGAATAGACCTTCGGCACCGCGCGCCAGCCATAGGCGACGAGAATCAAAGGGGCGACCAGATTCGTCACCGCCGCCCCGGCGTTGCCGGCCCCGAAGATCCCCATGGCAGTGCCCTGGCGCTCTTTTTCGAACCAGGCAGATGTGTAAGCGATACCGATGGCGAAGGAGCCGCCGGCGAGGCCCACGAAGAGGCCGATGAGCAAATACTGCCAGTACTGATCCGCAAAGGCCAGCCCGTAAGTAGGGATGGCCACGAGCAGCATCTGAACAAAAAAGACGACGCGTCCCCCCAATCGGTCGGTGAGAATACCGAGGGGCAGGCGCGTGAGGGAACCCGTCAGAATGGGGGTAGCCACGAGCAGGCCGAACTCTGTATTGTTCAGCCCTAGCTCGCTCTTAATCTTAATCCCGATGATGGAGAACATGGTCCACACGGCGAAGTTCACCGTGAACGCCAGCGTGTTCATGGAGAGGACCGACATCTGTTTTCTTTTGTCTGAGACCATCGCTTACCCCCTTCAGCCGCCCCTAAGGACCAAAGTTTGTTGCCAGTTCCCCCCAGTGAACTTTGATTACGGACTTTCCAGATCTGCCTTGGGATCAAGGCGTCGTGTAATTCTGTATAAATATCTTTGATAGAAAAAAGGATCTTCGCCTTTCGTGCACCGCATGACCGTGGCGGCTCCTAAACTCTTGATTCTTGACCTGATGGGCATTTTGAAAGGACGTACAGCGACACAAGGTCTCAGGCTGCGTACCTGTCTCAAGAATAAACCTCATTGGGGGGACCATTTTTCGGCTCCTGGCTATTGTGTAGATGCAGTAGGCCCGGATGCTGAGAGTATCCGTAAGTATTTTAAATAATGAGAAAAAAATGAACAGCGCCAGGAGCGATTACGCTTGTAATACCAATAGAACGCGTCGCTTACCGCGCCAACGAAGCCTGCCTCCTATGGAGGAAAGTCGTTAGCTCTCCTCCGGGCGCAAAATCCGAGCCACGCCCTCCGAAGCATGGTGTTTACCGCTGGAGTCGCCAAAGAAGCAATAAATAAAGGAATTTTCTATATTGATGCTGAATATGAATGTACCAGAGGTCTGAAAGTTTTTCAACGATCCTGCTGAAAAACCGGAGAAATTCTTCGAGACGGCCGGCTAAAAGGCTCAGGAGTCAGCGGGCAGCTTGCTTCCGGCCACGATGGATCCGTGATTGACCCTTTGCCTCAGATGCGGGCTGCGGGCGGATCCAAACCGTGCTAATTACTTGATAATATTAACAATTCTTGGGGAAACAGGCGTTGCTCCGTTTAAAGCGGCACTATTGGGGTCTCAGTTGAGGCGGCACGATGCAGCGGACTCACGCTGACGCCAAGCATCCGGCCCGTTGGTGCCGAACGATAACGGGCACAGGGTGCTCATTAACGAGCAAAACATCCTTACTTTCGAAGCCGTCTTAATAGCGCATATATCCATGTAAATTCATAATAATTAATTTTAAGAAGCGTCTTTGTATATTTTATTCCATTAAACGACATAATAAAGCCTATAATTGTTAATTATGACCATATATACAATCTTTATTGTAGACTGATTTTATTCTTTCGTGGTTTAATAAAAGAGGTTGGACATCATCGGCATCTGCATCAGTTATTCACTAAAACGACTGCAGCAAAAGGAGGAAGGTGTGTTACTCACATTCATTGCGTTAGGCATTCTGATTATAAGTGTTACGGCGGTTGTCTTATTATTATATATTGATAAACGTCAAAAAGAGGGGACCTTGCAGCAAAGTCCACAAGCAGGACCTCAAGAAGGGCTAACGACTTCAGACATCACTAGTCGCTTGGACTCGAAGAAACGCAAGGCGCAGCGGGTCTCCGCTTAGATCCTCCCTCCTTGAGCCTGGAAGGACAAGAACCACAACTCGTAAAAGAAAAAACGACTTAGACAATGAGTTGCACTGCAAGAGGGTGTAGGTCCCGGGGGCCCAAGGCCCTGGGTTCGTTTTACGTCGATATGGTCACACATCGACAACCAAAGAGAAGCCTTTATTAATATTAAAGACTTGACCCCTGGTCTTTGCCTTGAATGTTGGCGCGATATTTGAGCTGTACACCGTGCAGGAAATTACGCAAGATCTGATCCTTGCAATCACGGTAGTGTTTGTGATCTGGCTTTCGGAAAAAGGCACTTAATTCGTGTTTACTGATACGCAAACGAGCCAGGTCCATGATTTCCAATACGTCTTCCGCTTTCAAATCTAATGCAATTCTTAACTTTCTAAAAATGATATTGTTATTCAAACGCTGCTCCGGCTCGGGTTGCGGTCCTTCCCTTTTGCCTCGTTTATGGATAATCAAACCGTTGAGGAAAATCGCCAGCTGGGTATCAGTACACTTCTGATACCCGGGATCATCATCTCTTCTTAACCAATTGCTGATTTGCTCCTGCGTTACCTGATGACCAGCCAAGCCAAATAGAGCAATCATCTTTCGATCGTTAAAATCGAAGGTATAGCGGATGCGGCGCAAGATATCGTTATTGGTCACACTGGTGGTCCGATCGAAGCTGAAGATCTCCCGGGCCTGCATTATTCATATGCAGGCCCGAGATCCTTAATTCACTCTATGTTTGCGCCCACAACAGCGGCCATCTGCATCATGTTGATCGTCTCGCCTTCTTTCAGATTTGTAAGGTCCGTGAGCTTCCCTGATTTGCTTGTGGATTTCGTCTTTTTGAAGATAGGGAGCAATTTTGCATCCGCCACAATGAACTTGCCCGCGTTCTCCGGCCTTCCATTTTCAGTCCTTGTCTGAAGTTTGTTCGCCTTAATATAGTCCCACAGTTTTTTGGTGATCTCGGTCCTGGGAAGTTCTGTTGCTCCCAGAAACTCGGCCAGCTCCCTTTTAAGCTTTACCGGTTTGCTCAATCCTTTTGCTTCTGCCATTTTTGACTCCTTCATCTTTAGATTGGAAAACTCCCCTGTCCCCGGGGTTGAAATGACATTAAAAATCCTGCGCTAAATGCAATTTCAAGATTTGCCCCCAGGAGATAACAAGCGATAATGGTTCACAGGAATAGCACCTTCAGACATATTTAGCAATACTAAAATTTGACGCCTTAGATTCCCGATGCCCCTGCTGACGAAGCGATAGACGGCACCAAGATGTTGTATTCTCACATTCATCAATCCACGACAATAGGAGAAGCATCTTCATCAAATGGATTTGTCCTCATGGCGTGGGAAAAGAAATAGGGGTAATTCTTCCGCAAATGATTGATATAGAGTAACCATTCCATTACAAGCAGCTTATAGACCCTTTTTATATCTATAGCTAAGTGCTGGTGGTCGGTAACCGGAAGATCTGAAAAAGTATTTCTACTTTGTAATTCCTCGCAAAGGTGAAAACTCGCCAACAACAGGTTGGAAAAAGATTTATGCTCCAAAACGTTGGGGTTTTCGAGCAGGCGCAATAAGAAGGCCCTGTTCTTTTGCAGAAATTCGTGCAGCCCTTTGAGTGTCTCTTCGTTGGTTTGAAACGAAAAAGTGTAGCTCCTCAGACGCATCCTCAGTTGCTCAAACTTCGAATCATCCCATTTGCCGTCAAATTTCAGCTCGGCACCCAGATCTTTCTGTTGCGGGTCATGGGTGGATAGATAGGCAAGCAAATAATGGCCGACTTGGGTGAAAAAAGCCCCAACAACCATATTCACCTTTTCAAGTCTTGCGCGTTTTTCGTGATAAGTCAAAAGATGGTTTAAAACCATGGTGATCAGCAGGACCTGAATCGGGACAAAGGCACTCCTTGCTAATACACTATTGAAGATGTAAGCGGCATTATCATGTAGATAAGATAATGCAAGAAATAGAGAAGAACCGAAAAAGAAATCAGAATGACAACCAGCAAGAATTGCCAATTCATTATCTTAATCTGAAATCTATGTCCTGGGAGGCTCTTTCAATGATGACCCTGCAATTATCGGGGGTCCCCCGACACGGGTCTACTTCAATGACGTTTGGAAATCCCGAGATGGACGCCACTGGGTTCAGCTGACAGAGGATGCCCCCTGGGCCCCCCGGGCGGGGGCGGCTGTGGTGGTGAAGAACGGTTACATATACCTGCTGGGCGGTGAGGATGGATTTACCTGCATTCCCGGATCCCGCTGTCCGCCGTACTATAATGACGTATGGCGCTCCCGGGACGGAGCCAACTGGGAGCTGGTGACCGAGACAGCAGGGTGGGCGTCTCGCCCCGGGCACAAGGCCGGCGTGATCTTAAACCATATTGTTTTGTTCGGAGGCTTCGGCCTAAGCACGGACCCGTCAGACCCCTTTAAGCCCTCGAACCCCATGGACGTCTGGGTCAGCAGGGATGGAGAAAGCTGGGACCAGGTCAGCGACTCGCCCTGGAATGCCGTATCTCCCGATGAGATCAAGTACGATTTCGATCTTCTCGTGGTGCGCGGAGGCCGAGGCGGCTTGCGTCCCTCAATCTTTACGTTTGGCGGCGATCGGGAGACCTTTGACTTCACCGACCCCACCAACTTCCTCAATGTGGA
>CAYUBU010000346.1:0-5772 GCA_964443105.1 uncultured Nitrospirota bacterium | reverse complement strand
TGCAGTGACCCGTTCCGCTGTGCTCTATGTTTTGCGAGCGATTACCGGATCGGATATCCCTTTGAACAGCGGGTGCCTGGCACCGATTGAAATCATTGTACCCGAGAATTCCATTCTCAATGCGCCGCCGCCGTCGGCGGTGGCCTCGGGCAATGTGGAAACCTCCCAGCGGATCGTTGATGTTCTCCTGGGGGCGCTGCAGGTCGCGGCCGCCTCCCAGGGTACCATGAACAATCTTCTTTTTCAGGTGGACGGTGACGCCCCCTACTATGAAACGATTGCCGGAGGTTCCGGTGCTGCGGCGGGGTGCCCCGGGGCGTCAGGCGTCCAGGTTCACATGACCAACACAAGAATAACCGATCCCGAAATACTGGAAATCCGTCATCCCGGAGTGCGGCTCGGGAAATTCACCTTGAGGGCCGGGTCCGGCGGCGAGGGGCGCTTCAAGGGCGGGGACGGCGTGGTCCGGGAGCTTCTCTTTCTAAAACCGGCCACCGTGTCTCTCATCTCGGAACGCCGGGTCTATCCGCCTTACGGGATGGCCGGCGGGGGCCCCGGCGCCCGTGGGCGGAATCTGCTTCGCAAGGCGTCCGGGGAAATCATTGAACTGGCCCATCGGGTCACCTTCAGAGCGGAGGCTGGCGAGACCCTGATTGTCGAAACGCCGGGAGGAGGCGGGTATGGACAATGAGGGTGATGTCCCCTTTACCGGTCTTCGTGACGTTCAATGAATTCAAACATGGCCCGGAAGAACCGGGTGATCATGAGACCGAAGAGGGCCCCGACGACGGCGCCCAAGACAATCATAATCAGAAAGGCACCGAGGCCGACGGCGATCTGAACCCATAAAACGTCGTCCCAGGGCTGACCCAGGTGGGTGCGGATGGCTTGTCGAATGGCGCCGCTCCAGCCGCCCCCGTTGAGCGGGATGAAAAGATCAAGGGTTCCCGAAATGGCCAGGGTGAGGATGGCCCCTACCGTGCCACCGACGGTGACCTCCGTTCTGTTCAGGAAAGTTTGGCACCAGTTCTTCACTTGAATCCATCGCAATCTGTTGTTAACCTGATTTCCCCGATTCCTGCCGCACGGTCAAAAAGGGACTGACCTGATGCCGGTACTCGAGTTAGTGGTTGTTTTCACAAGGCTTGCCGAATATCTTGGGGTCATTTTCTATTGACAAAGAAAATTTGATCTTATATATTTCCACCTTCGAAATCAATCCCCTTTTAAGGGATTCGGGCCGTTAGCTCAGTTGGTAGAGCACCGCCCTTTTAAGGCGGGTGTCGTTGGTTCGAGCCCAACACGGCTCACCAGATTTATTCCAGAGGATCGGAAAGCAGAGGCCGCACCCCTTCGGGCCGCTGGTTCCCAGTGTTTCCTGGCAGGTTTTGTCCCGTCCCCATCGTCTAGTCAGGCCCAGGACACCGCCCTTTCACGGCGGCGACGGGGGTTCAAATCCCCCTGGGGACACCATCACCGCCTCCAGTCCGCAGGTGGAGGTTCGTGTAGAAGTTCTGGGCGGGTAGCTCAGTTGGGAGAGCACCGGCCTTACAAGCCGGGGGTCACAGGTTCGAGCCCTGTTCCGCCTACCATGAATGATCCTGGATGACCGCAGTCCGATTCGTTTCTTTATGGATTTTTTCGGCCCCATCGCTTATGATCATGTTCAATCGCCGGGTTCGGAAGGTTTGTAAGGCGGTTGCATCAAGGGGCGCGGCGGCATCCGAGAGCCACAGAATAGAGAAATAGGGCCACTTGGAGCCCGTTTTTCAGACAGTTTGAGAGCAGCCCATCTGAGGGGGCGGTAGTTCAGTTGGTTAGAACGCCGGCCTGTCACGCCGGAGGTCGCGAGTTCGAGTCTCGTCCGCCCCGCCAGATGGGCTGCTCTTTTTTGTGTCTCCAAGCCCGCACAGTGTAAGAGTACATCTGTCTGTTACGACGCCGGATCAGCTGCCCCATGGGGCGTTGTAAAGGATTTTCTGACGCCGAGACATTTCAATATTTTTTCAGCCGGAATAAGGGTGCCAGGCAAGCCTGCCGGCACCCTTATTCCGTTCTTGCTTCTGCTGCCCCATAATGATCGCTCATGGAATATCCGGGCGTGTGGTACCCCGGGGCCATGAAGCAACGGTCCCGGCAGGCCTCCGAGCCCCTTGCCACTCTGCTCCAGCCCGCCCAAAGGTCGGGCCGGTCGGCCGTTACTGACAATGGGAAGGTTGTGACGACGCTATTTGAAAACCTGTTTAAAGGGATTGGTGCGCATCATGGTTTGATGCCGTTTTGGACCGGTGGAGATGAGGGAAAAGGGGATTTCAACGAGTTCCTCCAGCCGCCGAATATAGCTCTGGGCTTTCGGGGGGAGCTGGTCAAATTCGGTTATGCCGATGGTGTTCGCCTTCCAGCCGGGCAGCTCCTCGTAGACCGGCTCGCAGGCTTCAAGGAGAGACAGCTCGGTGGGAAAACCCGGTAGGGGGGTCCCTTTGTATTTATACCCCGTACAGACGGGAATGGGATCAAAGTCGTCGAGCACATCGAGTTTCGTCAAGGCGCCGCTGTTCAGACCGTTGACCCGGACCGCATACCGGACGACCATGGCGTCGAACCAGCCGCATCGCCGTGCCCTTCCGGTGGACGCCCCAAACTCCTGGCCAATGCGGCGGAACTTTTCATCCAGATCACCGTGAACTTCCGTGGGGAAGGGGCCCGATCCAACGCGGGTTGTATACGCCTTGACGATTCCGAGTACGTGGTTTACTTTCCCCGGGCCGAGACCAAGACCGGTACAGGCTCCGCCGGCGGTCGCGCTGGAAGACGTGACAAAGGGGTAGGTGCCATGGTCGATGTCGAGCAGGGTTCCCTGAGCCCCTTCGCAGAGGACGTTTTCTCCCCGTGCCATGGCATCCTCAATGAGCAGGGAGGTGTCGGAGGCCCAGGGCGCCATCCGGTCGGCATAGCGGGCAAAGGCCTCCAGAATGGGCTCCGCCTCCAGGGGCTTCTGCCGGTAAAGGGCATCGATCAGGGTGTTGTAGTAGGCGAGATTGGACCGGAGTTTTTTCTCGAACAGCGCCGGGTCAAAAATGTCTGACACCCGAATACCGAGGCGGGACATCTTGTCCGTGTAAGCCGGTCCGATGCCTCTGCCGGTGGTGCCGATCTTTTCTTCCCCCCGGGCCGCTTCGCTCCCTTTTTCCATGGCCAGATGGTAGGGCATGATCAGGTGGGCGTTCTTGCTGACGTGGAAACGGCCGTCTATCTGAATTCCCCTTGCCTCCAGTTCCGTGACTTCCTGAATCAGCGCCGCCGGGTCGATGACCACCCCGTTGCCGATGACACATTGCTTCTTCCCGTGGAGAATGCCCGAGGGAATCAGGTGGAGAATGTGCTGGGTATCGCCGATCACCACCGTGTGGCCGGCGTTATGGCCTCCCTGGTAGCGGGCGACCACGTGGGCATCCTCGGTGAGGATATCCACGATTTTGCCTTTGCCTTCGTCACCCCATTGGGTACCCACCACCACTAATGTTGCCAAAGCCTACTCCTTTCTCCATGCCCCGTTTCCCGCGGTGAACCCGGCGCCTCTGTCTGGTGACGGGGGGTGTGGGGACACCGGTGGTTGCCAGCCGCACCGGCCGGGAATCTCTTGGAGGATTACAAATGGGCGACCCGAACGTCGACGACGTTGGGCAGTGCAGAGAGCTGTTCCAGCACCTTTTCATTGACGGGACTATCGATATTGACGATGGAAATGGCCCGGCCGCCGGCTTCCTCCCGGCCGAACTGCATCCGGGCAATGTTGATTCCCGCCTCTGCCAGTACGCGGCCCAGACTGCCGATCACACCGGGCCTGTCGTTGTTCCGGAAGATGAGCATCTCGCCTTCAGGGATGGCCTCCAGCTCCATGCCGTCCACCATGACGATTCTTGGGTCCTTGTTGTTGAAGAGGGTGCCGGAAATGGTATTCTTACCGTAGGCGCCGCTGATGGATACCGTGATCTTGTTCTGGAAATTGGGGCGCTCATTGGATTTGACTTCCGAGACTTTGATTCCCCGATCCTTGGCCAGAAATGGGGCGCTCACGAAGTTGACATCGGCAAAACTGGAGAGAAAACCCTTGAGGATGGCTGTGGAGAGGGGTTCCGCGGTCAACTCAGCGGTATCCCCGTAAAACTCCATGATGACTTCATTGGCACGTCCATCGGCAACTTGGCCCAGGAGGGTGCCGAGCTTCTCTCCGAGCATGACGTGGGGGGCGATCTTCTCCATTTCCTCAGTGGAGATGGCCGCGAGATTCCGGGCGTTTCTTGCCACTCCCGACTTGAGGTATTCGACCATCTGATTGGCCACCATGACGGCGACGTTGATCTGCGCCTCCGCCGTCGACGCACCGAGATGGGGGGTAGCGATCACGTTGTCGAGGCTCAGCAAAGGGTTGTCCAGAGGCGGCTCGCTCTCGAAAACGTCGAGGGCAGCGCCAGCCACTTTGCCGCTTTTGAGCGCTTCCAGAAGATCTTCTTCCTTGATAATGCCGCCACGGGCGCAGTTCACGAGACGGACCCCGTCCCTCATTTTTCCGATGGTTGCGGCGTTGATCAGGTGTTTTGTGTCGGGCGTGAGAGGGGTATGCACGGTGATGATATCGGCCTTGCTGTACATCTCATCCAGGGAGACCAGGTTCAGTCCAATGGACTTGGCCATGTCTTCGGTCATAAAGGGGTCATATCCAATCACGGTCATTCCCAGTGCTTTGGTCCGCTGGGCCACATTCTTACCGATATTACCGAGGCCCATAATTCCCATGGTTTTGCCCAGAAGCTCGGTGCCGGTGAACTTCTTTTTCTCCCACTTGTTGCTTTTGAGGCTTGCCGTGGCCTGGGGTATGTTGCGGCAGAGGGCCATGATCATCGCCAGGGTGTGTTCTGCGGTGGTGACCGTGTTCCCGCCGGGCGTGTTCATGATCACAACGCCTTTGCGGCTTGCAGCGGGGATGTCTACATTGTCCAACCCGGCGCCGGCGCGGCCGATAACTTTGAGGCGGCCGGCTTTTTCCAGCAGTTCCTCTGTGACCTTGGTCGCGCTCCGAATGACCAGCCCGTCAAAATCGCCGATGATCTTGAAAATTTCTTCGGTCGACGTCGAAGTCCTGGCATCCACCTCAAAACCTGCCTCCTCGAAGATCGTCTTTCCCTCTGGTGCCAGGTTGTCACTGATCAGTATTCTCATCTCCCCGCCCTCATTGTCCTGCCGGTTCCATTAATTCTGTCCGTAGAGCACCTGTTCGGCCGCCCGCACTCCGGTACCCAGTTCCAGGCCGTAACCGAAGTGGAAGAGCCCTCTTTCCACCGCGGCCACGGCGATGATGACATCCAGGGTATCGGCGTAGCCGATGTGGGCCACCCGGAAGATTTTCCCCTTGAGTTGGGCCTGGCCGCCGGCGATGGTGACCCCGTAGTCCTCCCGCAACTTCTTGTTAAAGGCGCCGCCATCGATGCCGTCGGGGAGATAAACGCCGGTGACTGCATTACTCGGCATGTCGACAGCCAGGAGTTTCAGGCCAAGGGCCCGAAAGGCGGTCCGGGTCGCCTCGGCGAGGCGTGCATGGCGGGCGAAAATTTTTTCAAGCCCCTCTTCCTGCATCATTTGAAGCACTTTTTGCAGCCCGATGATCATGGCAACAGGGCTGGTAAAACTGGTCTGCCCCGCTTCGGCTTTTGCCTTTTCCTTTTTCAAATTGAAATAAAAACGGGGGCATTTGGCGCTTTCATTAAATCGCCA
>CAYUBU010000345.1:0-4325 GCA_964443105.1 uncultured Nitrospirota bacterium | reverse complement strand
GATTTCTCATTGCCGCCGACTCGGAGATACTCCCCATACCGCAGGCCGGCGTCACAAGAGACTGCTGCAGAAGTTTCTCTTGATCGACGCCGAGTCGAACAAGGCGGTCAACGCCGCTGTGAAACCGCTGGGCCAGGCTTTCGGCGGTTTCCTCTTTCGCGTCCGGGGAGGTGGGAATCAACCCCCAGGCGAGGTTTCCGCCACGATCCAAAAAGGCGCTGATCTGTTCGGGGTAGAGGGCCATCTTCTCCATATAATCATAGGCATCAAAATTCACGATATCCACCTGGGTCTCGAAAAGAATCGACCAGTCCGTATTCCCGCAGCAATGGATGCCCGCAATACCACCGGCCTCTCCTATCTTCTCCACCACCTGATCGACGACACGGACCACATCCTCCCGGCCAATATTCATACCGGTGGTCCCGAAGGCCGCCATGTAAGGCTCGTCAAGAAAGATAATGGTCGGGACTTCAAATTCTCGAAACAGGCGGATCTGGTAGAGGGCTTTCATGGCAACGAGGCGGGTCACCGCATCGGCCAGATTGGGATCGTAAAATATGGCCGCCCCCTTTTCATCCTTAACGGTGAACCCGAAAGTTATGGGACCGGTCACGTGCCCTTTGACGCAGGTCAGCTCAGGAGGACGGTGGCTTCTCAGTTCCCGGATCCAGGGATCGAGGCCCAGAGCATGGCTGGGGGTAATGCCAAAGGGCGCGATATCCCCGGCCATTTCTTTTTCGTAGAACCCTTCCAGTTCGTTCAGGGCCCGACCGGCGTCAACATAGACCCGTTCCTTGACCCCGTCCTCGACAATACCCGGGAACCCTTCACCGTATTGGGGAATCATCTGCTCGCGGAATCCGATCTTGGGGAACTGGGGCCAGAAGGGTATCTCCGGGAGCCGATTGAGTACCAGGCGCACCGCGGCCTCCACGTCTTGCATGGGGAGACTGCCGATACCTGTTGCAAGACCGCGTCCCTGGAACATCACTATCCGTCCCTTCTATTTTTGATCGAGTTGCCGCAGGTAGGCGCTGGACACGTACTGGAGCATCATCCGGTTGGTATTGAAGAAGGAGCCGTTCAGGCTGAGCCCGTCGATCATCATATGGATCCAGGCATCACGCTTCTGGTAATAAGTCGGGACAATCACCTTCTCCAGCTTGTCGTAGAGATCCTTCACATCTGCCTGGTCCGTCCCGGCGCCTGCCTCCGAAGGTCTGGGCCCAATGGCCCATCCGGTAATCCCTTCACGGTGGCCCTCGATCCACCACCCGTCAAGAACGCTGAAATTGATGACGCCGTTCAAGGTCGCCTTCATGCCGCTCGTCCCCGAGGCCTCCTGGGGGCGTTTTGGGGTGTTCAGCCAGATGTCCACACCGGAAGTCATCAACATGCCGAGATCAAAGTTATAGTTTTCCATATAGACGATGGAAATGGTGTCGGCAAGATCCTTGGAAACCTTGACAATTCTTCGAATGAGCGCCTTACCCGATTCATCTCTGGGATGGGCCTTGCCGGCGTAGATGATTTGAATCCGCCCCGCCTCCTGGGCAATTTTTTTCAGCCGCGCGATATCGGTAAAGAGAAGATCGGCCCGCTTGTAAGCCGTTGCCCTCCGGGCGAACCCGATGGTCAAAACGTCCCGATCGAGAAGAACACCTGTCTTCTCGTGGACGAAGTCCAGCAGTCTCTCCTTGCAGCGCTCGTGGGCAGACCAGATCCGCTGGGGCGGAATCCCCACCGCCTGGCGCAGCATAAAGGCATCACTCCGCCACCCGCGCACGAATTCGTCCATGAGGGACTGGAACTCTGGCGCCATCCAGGTTCTGACGTGGACACCATTGGTGATCGAATCGATTTCATATTCGGGAAACATTTCCTTCGATACCTGTCCATGCTTCTTGGCGACCCCATTGGCGTAACGGCTCAAGTTGAGCGCCAGAAGGGTCATGTGGAAATCACTGGTGCCGCTGAGACCGTCCACCACTTCAAAGGGGATATCATTGATGAGGTACGGGTCTTCGCCGGCCCTGGCTTTTTCTTTCTGCCGGCCCAGAACTTTTTTTATCAGATCATTGGGAAAACGGTCGTGCCCCGCAGGAACCGGTGTGTGGGTGGTAAAGACGCAGAGGTCTCTCACGCCTTCCGGATCCCAGCGTGCCTGTTCGAACCAGACTTCCTCGGGGTCCCGCTGGTTTTCCCGAAGCAGTTCCAGGGTCAGGAGGCTTGCGTGCCCCTCATTCATGTGGTAGGTCGTGAGCCGCCTGTAACCCATGGCCCGAAGCATCCGCACCCCGCCGATCCCGAGGACCACTTCCTGCTTCAACCGGTACTCTTCGTCGCCGCCATAAAGGTAGGCCGTGATCTCCCTATCTTCGAGGTGATTGTCCTCAATGTTGGTGTCAAGAAAATAGACCGGCACACTGGCTCCCGTTACCCCTTCGATCATATAGCGCCAGGCCCGAATCGCCACAGACCGCCCGCAGATGGTCACTTTCACAACGTAGGGTAAGAGTTCCATTCGGGAGGCCGGATCCCATTCCACCGGTTCCTCCGTCTGATTCCCGTTCTCATCGAGTTTCTGGATAAAGTACCCGTTTTCATGAAAGAGGGTCATGCCGACAACCGGGAGATGAAGATCGGCGCACGATTTCAGGGTGTCACCGGCCAAGATGCCGAGCCCACCGCTGTAGGTCGGCACGCCCTGTTCAAGACCGACTTCCATGCTGAAATAGGCGATTTGTACCGTAGAATTGTTTAAGCCTTCAATCTTTTCGCTCTCTAGAGTCATGGGGCGTCTCTTTCTCCATGAGATCCGCAGCCTCAGATCAACCTTGAGCCGAGGCCCTGATCCTGTTTTGCGCGGCGCCGCACGTCCTGCGGCTGTCATTCGCAAGCTCGACGGACTATAACAAAGGCCACGGAATTCTTCAACAGAAAAGGCTCAGGACAGGGGCTCCTGAAAGCCGGCATTTCCGTTTCATCCCGGCAGCCACGGCAGGATGCACCTTTGTACAGCCGGCTTCACCGGATCTGAGGTGAGGCGGTAAAGGGTTAACCCGGAAATGGCATGAGTGATCGTCATGAGGGGCCGTAGAAGCAAGGCAATGGAAAACCCGGCAGGAAGGCATTTTAGGCTTGATTTTCTCTTTCCAGGTCAGTATATTCAAACGTTAATCTTGATAAATCGCTGGTCTCAAATCACTATGCCCATTATCAACCAGAATTCATTTGGAAGACTCAATCTGCTTACGGGGGGGAAATAATGAAGTTGAACAGACGCTATCTACCGGGGATTTGCCTTGTTGCCCTTTCCATGCTGATCATCCCGACGCTGGGGTGTTCGGGCAAGGGAGGCGGAACGGACGCCGGGGGACCGGACCTGAACATCGAAGGAACGTGGTCCGGAACAGCCCAACAGACCGGCAGTTCCAACCCGACATTTACGCTCAAACTGAACCAGCGCAAGGACGGCGAAGTCTGGGGAACGATTTCCTCCAAGGATGGTACCTTCAACGAAGCCATCATCTCCGGAGGCCAGGTCATGGGCAGCAAGCTCAGTTTTTCCGCCACAGCAAACGGCACCAATCTCCGTGGCGGCCGCAGTTTCACTTTCGACGCCGAGATTAAGGACGAAGAGATGGACGGGGTATGGAAGGATGTTCTGGACCGCTCCTGGGGACCCTTTCTGCTGCAGCGCCAGTCGGAGACGGCGGAAGGGGCAGGCCAATCAGCCCCGTCCACTTCCAAAGACGGTCACTAACGAAGGGGTCTGGCCTCCCATGGGCACCGATTGAATCTTCCCGATTCGCGAACGTCCCGGGGGCGCAGGGAAAGGCTGCCGACAAAGCCGGTGCTCACGGTGTCAATCGCTCCATCAGCCTGGGAAAAGGAATGGTCTCCCGCACATGGGAAAGGCCGCAGATCCATGCCACGGTCCGCTCGACCCCGAGACCGAAACCGGCATGGGGAACCGATCCATACTTCCGAAGATCGAGATACCAGCCGAATACGTCGGTTGAGAGACCGTGCTCATTGATCTTCTTGAGCAGCAGATCATGATCGTCTTCCCGCTGCCCTCCCCCGATGATCTCCCCGTAGCCTTCGGGCGCCAGCATGTCGACGCATAATGAGAGCTTGTTGTCTTCCGGATCGGCCTTCATATAGAACGCCTTGCATTGGGCGGGATACCGGTGAACCATGACGGGCCTGTCAAATTCGGCTGAAATCAGGGTCTCTTCGTCGCCGCCGAAATCTTCCCCCCAGGGGGTGGGATTCCCCTTTTTCCCGAGTATCTCAATCGCGTCGGAATAGCTGAT
>CAYUBU010000344.1:0-10170 GCA_964443105.1 uncultured Nitrospirota bacterium | reverse complement strand
TCTTCGGATATTTTTGAATCCTATCTATCGGAAGATGGGACACTTCTTTTTCGTATGGGTAGGGGTGGCAATCAAATATACGGGTATGATGTCGTTGAGGATATTGGCCAGACGGCAAACAGGATATTGAGGACTGTTGGTCTGATAGATGGGATGATTCGAAGATGGAGACAAGAAATCTTCTCAGACAACCGTCCCGCAGGCGCAGTTACGAGAAACCTAGACGGCCACTATGATGCCCTCGCCTACCCGGAAGGCGGGGGCCATGAAAGGCGGGTTTACAAGAAGGGATTCCTGGCGGAAGACGTTCGCGAGCCCCCCGAGAAGTCTTTGCGTGCATTTTACTATCAGGGAAAGCTGGGCTTCTGGACTGAGCAAGCGAAGAAAGGGAAAGAGAAGGGGATCTTGAAAGTCTATGACGAGGATGACGCACTGGTAGATACCGTGACGGGTTTCGGCGAATCGGATATACGCAAACTCTTATCGAAGGAGAGCTTCGCAGAACGGGAACTCTTATTGAAGGAGAGCTTGGCAGAAAGCCCATACACCGAATTCAAATTCGAGGAGAGAGACGGCAAACCGGTGAAGATTTATCGTAAGATCCGCGGGGACAAGGTCGTGAAGGAAGTTGTCCGGGAGATGCCTTGAGCGGCGGCCTCGCCTTCGACCGGTAAACCTTCACCTGTGTCGAGTGCTCCGATGACCTTCTCACCTTATTATCTTCGACCCCGGGTTCTTCTTCATCCAATTCTTCCAGGTGGTATCTTTTGAGGGGAGCTTCTTGAGTTCCCGGCCGAAATACTTCCCCTGGATACCCTGGAGTCCCTTAGGCGAGGGATACCACAGGGTGCCCGTCTCCCGATCGTAGAGGACAAAGGTGTTCCGGTAGGTCCATCCCGCAGGAACCAGAGTTAAAACCTGGCCGTCGATTTCGCGGCTGTACACAGCCGCCAGGTCGACGAGGGGTCAATAGGCGGCGGCGATGGGTGTTTCGCCGATGCGGCTGTTGGCGATCTCATGGCTGCGTAGCTTGGGGACCGAGTAGGCCCTGGATTCTCCCTCGTTGGTGACCCCGATGACCCGGTGCCAGGGGTCCACATCTTCCCTACCATCTTGCAGGGAGCTGTCGTCCAGTGGGTTAAAGGCGTCTCTCCCCAATCCGTACTGAAAGCCCTCCGGTTTGAACCCGATCGATTCGGCCTGGGTGACGTCCCACCGGGCGCCGGTCCTGTCCACGATGTAGGTCTTTCCGTCCTCTCTTTGGACGAACGAATAGGCCGTGTCTCCCGAGAGGAGCCAGGTTGCCGCAAGAAGAATGACCAGCAACACGATCCCTTTCCTGTTCATCTCCTGCTCCTTCGTATGTTGGTCTGAAACGGATATTGAGCCAACGGGGTGCCAGGCAGGCCTGCCTGGCCCCCCGTTGCCGCCCTTTGTCCCTAGGTCGTATCTTGGCCGCCTTTCCTTACATCTTCATCCTCGATTTTCCTCTGCTCTACATTTTGTTCCGGCTGCGACTTGCTTTCACCGTGGAAAAGAACTATCGCGATCTGGTAGCGATTATCAGCAAACCAGCGGTAGAAACGACGGGAGATGAGATCGGCGCCGGGAAGGTGAAAGAGGCGGGCCGCCGAGCCGTAGCGGTTCATCCGTTTGAGAATCTCGGGCATGGCTTTCTCCCCGACCAGATGCTTCCCATCGGGGAGGATCAGCTGCATGGCGTTCATGCAGTCCTCGCTCTCGATGAAGGGAAACCGCTCTCCAACCTGCTCCGCTTGGCAGGTGAGCATTTCAAAGGTCTTATCGTCTGCGTTTTCGGTAATCCAGCCCATGGTTTTTCGGCAGATGGGGCAGTTGCCGTCGTAGATCAGCACCGGCCTGGTTTCATCCATCTCTTGCCCGTCAGGCATCGTCTATACCTCCCGATGTCGGTCTGCTTTGCCGGGCGGCAAAGAACGTCTGCATGAGCCCCAGGGTTCCGGCACACCCGTAGCTCTTCAAAATCGTTCTGAATTTGGAGAGTTGTGAATAGACCAGGTTAATAGGTCGCTGCAGGTTCTTATCCCAGGCGTGATCGTATTCCCAGACTCTCGAACCGGAAGCTCCCAGTGTATCCAGGATATGGGCCACACTCTCTTTCTCCCTGTCTAGTGAGTAGACGCAAATGGCGCTGGGGTCGCGGTTCCAATACTTGGCGCTTTCCACCTGGCCCGATTGAAGAAAGGGGGCCAGTTTTTCGGAAAGGACTTCAATCTTTGCCTTTTGATCGAAGACGATCCATTTGCCTCCCCGGGTTCGCCAGAGAGCCGGGTCAACCTCCCTGTCCTCGTCGGGCAGGATCCGGGTCCAGAGCGGGCTATTAATCATCCGCATGGCTTCCCTCCATATACCGTCGCTGCCTTGGTCGTTGATTTCCGCTTCAAGTATAACGGATGGCGTCCTTCCTGTCAGTTCGGTCAAAGGGACATTCGTGAGGATTATCCGCGGTTGAATAACGGTTGCGAAACTGGCGAATTGTGGCATTGTTAGAGAAGTAAGCGTGCCAGGCAGGCCTGCCTGGCACGCCGTTGCCCTCGCCGAACGATCAAGGAGATGACTATGGCCATCCAGTCGATCAATCCGAACACCGGGGAGACCATCGAGACCTTCGACGCCTGGTCCGACGAGAAAGTGGCGTCCACACTCAGTGCCGTGGATGAGGCATTTTTGCAGTGGCGTGAAGTCCCCCTGGCCGAGCGATCCCGTTTGATGATGGCCGCCGCCGCCGGGCTCCGGGAGCACAAAGCAGAATACGCCCGCATCATGGCACTGGAGATGGGGAAGCCGATCGTGCAGGGGAGGGCGGAAATTGAAAAGTGTGCCTGGGGCTGCGAATATTATGCCGAGCAAGGCCCTCGATTCCTGGAGGATGAGATTATCGAATCGGAAGCCGGGAAGAGCTATGTCCGCTTTGCGCCTCTCGGGACTGTGCTGGCCGTCATGCCATGGAACTTTCCCTTGTGGCAGGTCTTCCGCTTTGCCGCTCCGGCGCTGATGGCAGGCAATACGGCTGTTTTGAAACATTCATCCAATGTCCCCCGGTGCGCCCTGGCCGTGGAAGAGGTTTTCGCCAAGGCCGGTTTTCCGGAAAATGTTTTCAGGACACTCCTGATCGGATCTTCCCAAGTCGCTTCAGTCATCGAGCATTCCGCGGTTCGGGCGGTGACGCTGACCGGAAGCGGGCCGGCGGGAAGCAGAGTCGCCGCCAGGGCGGGAGAACTGCTCAAGAAGACAGTGCTGGAACTGGGCGGGAGTGATCCCTTCGTGGTTCTCGCCGATGCTGATCTGAAGGCCTCTGCCAGGGTGGCGGCCCAGGCACGGACCATCAATTCAGGCCAGAGCTGTATCGCCGCCAAACGGTTTATCGTGGCCGACGCCGTGGCCGAAGATTTCCTGGCCCGCTTTCTGAAGCACATGGAAAGTCTTGTTGTCGGCAATCCGTTGGACGAAAAAACCGAGGTTGGTCCTCAGGCCCGAGAAGACTTGCTGAATGAACTCCATGCCCAGGTGGAGGGCTCGCTGAAGAAAGGGGCCCGTCTGGTCACCGGCGGCGCCCCCATCGACCGGGCGGGGTATTTTTATCCCCCGACTATCCTCGCCGATGTGACACCGGGGATGCCCGCTTTTGACGAAGAGCTCTTCGGGCCTGTGGCCGCGGTCATTACTGTGAAAGATGAAGAAGAGGCGGTGCGCATGGCGAACCTGAGCTGCTACGGATTGGGCGCCTCTCTCTGGACCACCGATCTGGAGCGCGGGGAGCGGCTTGCCCGTCGGATCGAGGCGGGTGCCGTCTTTGTCAACGGCCTGGTGGCCAGTGATCCGAGGCTTCCTTTCGGGGGGATCAAGGCTTCAGGCTATGGCCGGGAGTTGTCGCACTATGGGATGAGGGAGTTTCTCAACGTGCAAACGATCTGGCTTAAGTAGGATTCTGCCGCAAATACCCCATCTGCGGCGTTGCGGTACTTTTGGCTTCACTGCGGCGTACAAACAGTACGCCTCATTTGCCAAAAGTCCCGCGCCTTGCATTTAGCCCGAATATTGCATGAGCAAATCTATTGCGAGGCCGCCTACGGCGCTTCTACGACCTCTCATGACGATCACTCATGCAATATCCGGGCTGGGCACTTGCAACAGAATCACGGTGCCAAATTGGGGATTTGCAGTGGTGGTGTAATAGCGAAGATGGTTCCGCGCAATTTCTTGATTTTCTTGACCTTGCGAAAAAGAGCTCATTCCCTGGGATTTGATTGGCGTACAAACAGTACGCTTCATTTGTCAAAAGCACCGCCACCGCCAGAATACGGGTGCCAGGCAGGCCTGCCTGGCACCCGTTGCTTTTGGATCGGTCTTCAGACTGTTCGTGGGAGTTGCAGCAAAGAGCGTTACCGCAGGAGATGGGGGGAGAGCAGAGCAAACACTGCATCGAGATGGCAAGCACTTCACTACGATAAAGCCGACGGGGAGAAAGGGAAGGAATGATTCTTCCTGCCTTTCTCCCCGGTCTCGCAAAGATGTAATGGCTAGTCGATCACGATTTCCGAGTCTACCTCGGCAAATATATCTTCCGCTACAACACAGCCGGTGGTGTCATTGATATGGCCGAAGACGCGGGCCTCCTGTCCGTTTTCCAAAAGGTCAAAGGTGGCCGATTCGACCCCAAGCCCATCACTGCCGGTGGCGGTGAGAAAGACATGGGCGTCCGATCCAATGACGCAGATGGGTTCCCCCTCGGTGGGAACGAGATCAAAAGTCCGGTCGTCATAATTGATGCCGGAAATGGTCCCTTCGAACTCTCCCGAAGCCTCAGAGGTGTCGAGTACAACCCGAGTGGCTTTGAGTATGGCCCCTTCCGTTGTGGAGGTGACCAGTGTACCCTGGACAATGGCGGACAACCCCGGGACGATATCAGTCTCAGCCAACGGGTCACCATCTCTGGAGTAGATCCTGGTGCCCGGCTGCAGCGCCACAGTCAGGTCCCCTTCCACCTTTTGTCCCGGATCGAGGGCAAATTCAAAGGCATCGGTGCCGTCGGGGGCTGTGAGGACTTCCCCTTTCAGCTTCAGAAAGTTGTCTTCCTCGGGGATCCGGATACGGATCACTTCCGCATCGAGAATCAGGTCGTAATCGCGGTCATAGCTGCCATTGTCATCCTTATCATCACGGCTGTCATCGTCATCATGGAAGGCCCGAAGCAGGCCGCTTGCCGTGACGAAATCATCGTCCATGAGGGCATCAAAGTCGGCGGGTTCACCGTTTTCATCAAAGATTGAGGCGTCAGTGGCGTCTACAGTCACACACCGCTCGCTCATGTGGTCCGGATCATCGTCGTAGTCGTCATCAATGGAGGCGGTTTGTACATTCCAGTAGATCGTGTCCGTCGGGCAGAGTGTGAATGTCATTCTGTCCGGATCAATTTCACTCACGATCCCCTCAATGGTGACATGTTTTCCTGTAATGATGCCGTCGAGTATGTCGATGAAAACCACAGGCCGGAACTTGTATTTATCTTTGTTGCCGGTCTGATGAATATGGATGGATTTGTTGGCATCCATATCGATCTGCAGGACCAGCATGCCGCCCGGCTCAACCATAAAGGGCATCCGGGGGTTCAGGTCGAGTTTGCCGTTGCCCGTGAGGTCGGGAACGATTTCCTCTCTCACCAGGTCGCCATTCATGTCTTCATCCTCTTTGACCAGTAACACGTCACTCACATGGAGCCGGATCTTGTCATAGACGGCTGCAGGAACATCCGACGCAATAGAGAAGAGGGTCGCTTCATCTTCCAGCTTCAGAAGATCGACACGTTTCTCGCCGGCGAAGAGGAGCGCTTTGGTTTCCTCCGAAATAAGCTCAATCCGGTTGATGGTCATCCAGATTTCCGAGAACATCCCATTGGGTGCGTCGGTCACGAGTACAGCGACGCTTCCTGTGGACGGAGAGCCCGAAACGGCGCCGCCGCTGCCACCTCCTCCTCCACCGCAGGAGACTGCAACCAGGGCGATTAGCGTAAGGCTGAGAAAGCGCGTCAGTTTGCATGCAATGGATTTCATGGTTGTCCCTCCTCAAGTTCTTTTCGGCCAGGCATCAAAACCCCGTGCACAGCCGCCGCCAACGGGCGGGAGAAAATAATTCAACAACTTACCAGATAAAACAGCGTATGTCAAACAATATGAGGGAAAATGGACGGAATTTAGGTTATTTAAGACCTTATAATTCCGTAGATTGTTGTAAAATCACTACATTCTCTTGAATTTGTATTATTATATTCTATTGAATTTTGTCTTGGTCAATGGTTCCCGCTGTTCGTCAAAGAGGCCATTCGTGTCGACGGCCTCAGGCGGTGACGAGATAGAGTAGATAATCGGGTGAGGGCAGAATCAGGAAGAAGCCTTGATATCCTTGAAAATTTTCTTATGCAGGGATTCGCGTTTGTTGGTGAAAATCCGTCTGTTTTCTTTTCTCGAACCTTTGGCCTCTTCCAGGAAGTAGGAGAGCAGCCGAAGCTCTTTCTTCACGTCCATCCCTTGAAGCATCTTCGAGTCGATGTCAGTCAAGGCCGATAGGATGCCGTAGAGATCGAGACTGAGATTGGTGATCCGGCTGAGGAAGAATTCTTTTTCGCTCATCTTCTTGCTATGGATCATGAGTCCCATGTAGAGCATCCACCGGATGAGTCGTGCGTTGTGCCGGGCGAATCGTTCCGCCCGCGTCATGACCGCTTTCTTGAACTGAGTCGGCCATTCCAATTTCTTTACCAGCCCTCGGGCGAGAAACCGGACCCTCGATATTTTGTTGTTACCCAGCGCTTTTAACTCTTTCCCTATTTTCCTGCTCAGATAAAGGGGGGGGTACATGGAGTGAATCTCGGTGGTCCCCTCAAAAACCGTGGTTACCCGGAAATCGCGCATCCGCTTCTCATACGGTTGGGTTGCGATATACCCGGCGCCGCCGGCCACCTGCAGGGCGTCATAAAGGGCATTCCACGCCCGGGTTGTGCCGAAGAGCTTGCAGTGGGAGCTTTCAATGGCTACCTTGGCCAGAGGGTCGGCTTCCAGGAGCTTTGCGGTGAAATTGGTCATGGCGGCGGCGATATAGCCATGGACGCCGGTCTTCACGATCTTGTCCTGGACCAATTCAAAGTGGTCGATAGGAACCCCGAACTGTTTGCGCGAGGCCGCCCGCTTGCCCATGTCCTCCACGGCACGTTCCATGACGCCCACGGAAGCGGCACCGAGGCCAAGTCTGCCGTAGTTGAGTACGGTCATGGCTATTTTGAATCCGTCTCCCGGATTGGCCAGCAGGTTCTCAACGGGCACATGGACGTCCTTGAAGGAGATGGAGGTGGTGGAACTGATGGTAAGGCCCATCTTGGGCATGTCCCGGCCGACCTTGACCCCATCCCAACCCGTTTCCACGATGAAGGCGCCCATGAAACCCGGTTTCTCCCGATCCATCTGGGCGAATACCGTGAGCCCGCCGGCATAGTTGCCGTTGGTGATGTAAGTTTTCTGGCCGTTGAGAATATAGTGGCGCCCGTCTTCCGAGAGCACCGCCCGGGTTTCAATACTCCGGGCGTCGGAGCCGAACTTCGGTTCCGTGAGGGCGTAGGCAAAGATCATTTCCCCGGACGCTGCCGGTGTCAGATATTGCCGTTTCTGCTCTTCGCTGCCGAAGAGCTGGATTCCCTTCATGCCGATGGAAAGATGGGCAATGGGGATCAGGGCCAGGGCCATGTCTCTTCTGGCAATGACCTCCACGACTTTCAGGTAGTTGGTCAAATCGAGGCCGACGCCCCCATAGGCTTCAGGCACGTTCAAACCGAAGATCCCGATCTTCTTCAGCCCGTCCCATAGTTCTTCCGGAACCCCCTCTTTTTCGAGTTTGTCCGGTGGGTGGTCCTTGGCCAGCGCCTCATAGGCGTCGATAATCTCGAGGGTCCTGGCGTCCAGGGCGCCGATCTGAATCGACCGGTATCGATCCCCGTCGAACCGGTTGAGGTAGAGGTCGGCAAGGAAGCCGTCATGGGGCAAGTTGTCGTTCACAGCCGTTCCCTTTCACTGTGGTTTCTGAGCTTAGGAATCCTGATTAAAGGTAACAAGCTGTGCACTATCTGTCAATTTCCCGGAAATGTTCCGTGACTTGAGCCCCGTTGATCAGCAGGTTGCCGATGACCTGGGCAATCTGCCCCTCGTCGACGTTTAGGGTCCACAAATCTTCCGGCAGAGATAGGCGGCACTTTCCGCTGTATGGATGGGAGAGCCGCCTTTAAAAAGGTCATCAGCTGAAGGCCAAGTTCCCGGGACAGACGACGGGACTTATCCGCCGACTCGGGGCTTTCGTAATTCCCTGCTTGAGGATGGGTTAGCATTTCACGAGATCGATGCTCCCCAGAACGGTGGTGAGCAGGTTATTCAGGTCATGGGCGATGCCCGGGACCATTAACTCCAAAGACTCGATTTTTTTGAGTTTGAGCCGCCCCTCTTCCATTTTGTGGAGATCTGTCATGTCCCGCACCGCCTGAACGGCAGGAGCCGATCCTCGGCCGGTTCTTTCAGGGGCGCGGCGGTGAGCTTGAGGTATCGAATCCTTTGATTTGTCGTCGTGGCTTTCTCAGCCCGGCGGATGCGCCCATCTTCCAGGGCGGCACCCATCGCTTCGAAGCGTGCCGGGTCTCTGCCCTATTTTTCTTCAGGGGCACTGGGGGCCTCTTCGACCGGCTCTTCTCTTGGGCTTGGAAACGGGTTTTGCTGCGGGCCATTTGTGTCTTGTGCCTCGATTGTGTTCCGGTCTCTGTTCTGCGGTATCATCCCGCGGTCCCGAGTCCCCTTCCCATCGGGCTCCAGGGAGAAGATAGCCAGAACCCGTGTCAGACCATAGGCAATGGTCACCGCGCAAATTGTGCGAAATATCTGGACCGGCATGCCGCCGGATTCGTCGAATAGCGAGGTGTTGATGAGAGACGGGGGAAAGAAGTCAGCCTCGGGAACCACCAGACCGGCAAACATGCCGTAAAAGATGAAGGCGCCTGCGGACAGGCCGACATAACCGGTCAGCTCGGTGGATACCCTATCCCGGAGCGCCTCTTCCTCCAGGAGCAAAGCATAGGCCGTGAGAAAAGTACCGGGCAGACCCAGTAAATATCGGGCCCAGATGTCTCCCATCAGGAAAAAATCTTGCGCACTGGCGGTGAACAAGGCCCAGAGCGCGAGGAGAAGAATGGGGAGGTATTTGAAGGAAGGCTTTTTTCCCCGGTGTTGTTGGATCGTTGCGGCGGCAAACCAGAGGAGTGAAACAAAGGAGAGCGGCAGCAGTCCGAGACGCATCCAGTGAAGTAGGGCGGCCTCCTCGCCTTGACGGACCAGAATCAGCAGCTCAACCCATTCGTTGATTCCATGCAGTATCCCGAAGGCGGCAATGAGTTTCAGATTGGATGCGAGCCTGTACCTGCTCTGCCGCACGGGGTAGACGAGGAGGACGACCCCCAGGAAGAAAAAAGCCAATCCATAAACAAAAAAGATCGCAGGCATTTCCGGTTGCCCTTCTTCCCTGCATCGGTTGGTTTGCTGCAGCCCGGTTACAGGGCGCGCCGCCCACGGACCAACCCCTTTCACGCCGACGATTGGGCGGCGAAAAGAGCTTTCTCCATGGTGACTCCGGACCGGCAACGGTTCCCCTGGATTCTTGCGCCAGGGACCGCACCAAAAACCATCATTTAAACAAGACTGCAATTTGCGTGCCGTAGCCGAGGCCGGCTCTTTTAGATGCAGAATAGGCTACTTCAAGTATTTTCAGCAATTTCACCTGTGTTCTGCCGGGCAAGGTGGCTGCGGCTGATCGTGATGTGCCGCCATATGCCCCACGGTTTGTGCCATTTGACTCATTCTTATAGATGTTTCCTTTGCGAGTCTTTTCCCGGTCTCCGACTTGACACCGCTCACATCCACTGTTATCGATTGCAGAGAGGCAATGACTTGTCATCGTTCAACCCGGATATTGCATGAGTGATCTATTGCGGTGCCGGATAAGCTGCCACATGCGGCGTTGCAGAGAATTTCCTGATCCGGTGGCCCTATTCGTAAATACGGCGGTATTCGAGCGCCGTAGCACGCCCTCCTCTGCGTTGCGCTCCCT
>CAYUBU010000343.1:0-17226 GCA_964443105.1 uncultured Nitrospirota bacterium | reverse complement strand
TCTTCACCTATATGGCCGCCGACGACGGGGCCGAGATCCACGAGCGGATCGGATCGGCCTTCAAGGCGATCGTCAAAGCTGCACCTCAGGAAGAAGGGACCGCCTCCCTGGGGGCCCGTCTGCTGGACCTCTTCCCCAGCTACCCCTGGCAGCTCATCATGCTCCCCATCTTCGGTACTGTAGGCGTGCTGATGTTGATCTTCCTCTGGCGTACCCTGGAGCCCGCTGCTTCCCGTCCGATTCTGGTGCTGGCCATTTTCTGCTTCGTTGCGGCCGTGGGGTTCGACTTTATCGAAGGACTCGACGGTGACCACCCCTTGAATCTCGCTGAAGCCCTGAGCGATCGCTGGGTCCACGACAGCGGCGCGGTGCGCCACTTTGCCAAGTCCTTGGAGGAGTTTCTGGAGATGGTCGGGATGACGCTCCTCTGGTCTCTCTTTGTCCGGCACCTCACCCGTTTGCCCGGAGACTCGCTACATCTGGCGCTTTCGTCTCAACCGGAATAGGGGACAGGTGAAAAGGCTGGCGGCTGGGCAGGAGAGGGGACAGGTGAAAGAGCCGGCGACTGCCGGGCAGACTGATGGCCTTGAGCGAAAATCGCAACTTTCCACTTTATTTTCAATGGTTTGCCAATAATCCGGCCCTCGGGGTTGTCGCGGCCGCTGAAGAGGCGGGCGATTGGTGACGGCCGTTTTTGCTGTATCCGATCAGATACAATAATCTATTGACAACCTCTGCTGAAACGTCATACTATCACCTCCAGTCTCGCCTGAGGAAGTATGAACTGCCATGAAGCTGACCCTGACCCGCAAGATCTCTTTCGGCTATTTTCTCATGATTCTTCTGGTGGTAGTCGAGGGGACCTACGCCATTCTTGAACTCAATCGGATCAGCCGCCTCACCCGGTCCGTGGTTCAGGGAGAAGTCGTTTCCATCGACCTGGAGAAGAAGCTGATCGACGTTTTCCTCTCCCAGATCAGCAGTGAGAAGAAGTACCTCGTGGTGCGAGACGACGATTTTCTCGATCTGGCGGTCAACAAAGCCCGGGAGTTCGACGAGACCGTGGTGAAAATGATTGCCGGTGAGTCGAGATCGGAGATCCGTGAGGAGCTGGAAGCGATCCGCGAAGGCCACGGCCGCCACCTCAGGGAATTCATTTCGGCGGTGACCGAAAGAAAGCTCACCGACCAGTCGGAAAAACTCGACCCTTCCGAATGGACGACGCCGGGGGAGTCGGAGATCGGGCCGATCACCCTGGCTCTGGAGACCATGATCATACAGGAAGAGCGGGAGATGTCCCGTAAAATGAATCAGGCCCAGCACGTCAGTCTCAGGGCCTACCAGATCACCCTGGTCATCGTGATCGCCATGGGTTCTTTCGGTCTCATTATGGCCTTACTCCTGACCCGCAATATCCAGGTGCCGATTCACCGCCTTATGGTCGGCACCAAGTATATCGCCCGGGGGCATTTCAACAAGAGAATCGAAGTTTCCTCCCGGGATGAACTGGGTGATCTGGCCACCGCCTTTAACGCCATGACGGAAAAACTCGACGAGCTGGAGCGGATGAAACGGGATTTCATCTCCAATGTTTCCCATGAGCTGCGGACACCCCTGACCTCCATCAAGGAGGCCACCGGCCTTCTCCACGACGAGGTCCCCGGCAAGGTCAACGATGTGCAGAAAAGGCTCCTTGGGATTGCCCAGGAGGAGACGGGCAAAATGATCCGCCTCATCAACAACCTCCTCGACCTCTCCCGCATCCGGGCCGGCATGATGCATTATCATTTCGAAAAAGGGGACCTCGTCTCCGTGGTCAAAACGGGGCTCCGGAACATTGGTTTTCTCGCGGAACTCAAGGAGTTGACCCTCCACATGGATGCCGAGGAAGGACTCCCCCCGGTGCAGATGGACGGCGGCAAGATGGAACAGGTGATCAACAACCTGCTGAGTAATGCCGTCAAATTCTCCCGCAAGGGGGGGAAGCTCTCGGTGAAGGTTTCCCAGGTCTCCCGGGGTTCCGATGATTGGCGCGGGCTCGATAGCGAAAGCGCGATCCGCGTCTGCGTGGAGGACACAGGCGTGGGGATCGAGGCGGAACAGCTCTCCGAAATATTCGATCGATTCCAGCAGGGCGACCCCATGGTGGACAACGGCCGGCAGGTGAAAGGCTCGGGTCTCGGGCTCGCGATCTGCAAGTACTACGTGGAAGCCCACGGGGGGTGCATCTGGGCGGAAAGCGAAAAGGAACGGGGAACCCGCATATTCCTGGATCTCCCTCTGGCGAAAAAAGAAAAGGCGGTGGCCGTATGAAGCGAAACAGGTGGTCGTTACCGGGGTTTCTTCTGGCCGGTTTTTCGGGGCTGTTGTTTTGTGCCTCATGCGCTGCTCCTCATGCCCTGGCCACACGCTACCCGGACGAGCGGTATTCGGCAGACGCCGATGCACCGGTGATTAATTCAGTGGAAGAGTTTTTCCTCCACACCGACTATCTCGTGCGGGAAGGGCGATATCCTGAGGCTTTGGCCAGCGCCCGCAGGATCTACAATGAATCGAGTGATCCGTCGGTCCGGGAGGAAGCCCTCTTCCGAATGGTTTTCCTCCTTGCCTACGGGAACAACGCCAAACGTGACCTGAAGGAGTCGGAGAATCTGGCCGGCACCTTCCTCGGCGATTATCCCCAAAGCAGACGGCTCCTTGAAGTGAAGGGGCTCCGTCTGCTGCTTCAGGAGATCGGCCGCGGGGAGGGCGAAATCGATACGCTGAAACAATACAACACCACCCAGGGTGAAAAGATCCAGGCTCTGGAGGAAGATCTGCGGAAGATCAAGGAGATCGACCTCCAGTTGGAAGAACAGAAAAAGAAATTGGAGTAAGCAATGGGAACAGAACGAGTACTGCTGGTCGATGATGACGCCCACATCCTTGAGACTTTGTCCATACGGCTTGCGTCCCACGGGTATGAGGTGATGAAGGCGGACAGCGTTGATGAGGCGCTGGGGGCCATGGAGGGGGACGATCTGGACCTGGTGATCACCGATCTCCGGATGACCGGTCGGGACGGCATGGACCTGCTCCAGGAAGTGGTAAGCAAGACCCCCGAGACGCCGGTGATCATGCTTACGGCCCACGGGACCATTCCCAATGCCGTGGAGGCCATGCAGAAGGGAGCCTTCAGTTATCTGACGAAACCCTATGATGTCAATGAACTGCTGATCCACATGGAACGGGCCACGGAAAAGAGGCGGCTTCAGAAGAAGATTCACAATCTGGAGAGTTTGGTGGAAGAGCGTTACAGTTTCAAGAATATCGTCGGACGAAGCCGTGCCATGCAGGGGCTCTTTGCCCAGGTGGTCCAGGTGGCCAAAACCGACTCCACGATTCTTCTGACCGGTGAGAGCGGTACCGGAAAGGAACTCTTCGCCCGGGCCACTCATGCTCACAGCGAAAGGTCCCAGGGGCCGTTCATTGCGGTCAACTGCGGCGCGATTCCGGAGAATCTTCTGGAGAACGAACTCTTCGGTCACGCCAAGGGGGCCTATACGGGCGCCGACTCGGTGCAGAAAGGCTTTTTTGTCCGGGCCGAGGGGGGGACCATCTTTCTGGATGAGATCGGCGAAGCCCCCATTGGGGTGCAGGTCAAGCTCCTCCGGGTGCTCCAGGAAAAGGAGATGACGCCCATCGGATCCGATCGTTCGGTGAAGGTCGATGTGCGGCTCGTGGCGGCGACCAACCAGGACCTGGAAAAGGCCGTATCAGAGCAGCGATTCCGTGAAGACCTCTATTACCGGATCCATGTGATCCCTCTCCACATCCCTCCCCTGAGGGAACGGAAGGAGGATATCCCCTTTCTCGTCGATTTTTTCATCCGCAAGCACGCGGAGCGCATGGAGAAGCAGATCGACAGCATCGATCCGGCAGCCGTTCAGATGCTGATGCAGCGTGACTGGCGCGGGAACGTACGGGAGCTGGAAAACCGGGTGGAACAGGCGCTGGTCATGGCCCGGAACCCCGTCCTCCAGCCCGGTGACTTCTTCTTTCATCAGAAGGATAAAGAGCTCAAAGGGTTCATGGCCTTTAGGGAGGCCAAGGACGCCTTCGAAAAAGAGTATGTGACCCACGTGCTCAAAGAGACCGAAGGCCATGTGACCAATGCCGCGAAACTCGCCGGGAAGCAGCGTGCCGACTTCTACAATCTCATGAAAAAGCATGAGATCCACCGAGACGACTTCCTCAAGCCGGGATCCTAGAATTAATCCATTCCGGGACATGGAGCCCCGATCTATGGAGGAAACCCTCGACACCCTTTCCACCTGCGGGATTCAGATCCTGCAGCCCCGCAGAGGCTATCGGTACTCCCTTGACGCGCTGATCCTCCCCTTCTTCATGAAGGTCAAGGGGCGTGAGCGGCTGATTGAACTGGGTGCCGGGACCGGGGTGATCTCCATGATTGTGGCCAGGCGGTGCCGCGATTGTTCCCTCGTATCATTGGAGCTTCAGGAGAGACTCTACGGTCTCATGGTTCGGAATCTGGCTTTGAATCGACTTGCCGGCCGTGTTGATGCGGTCCTGGGCGATATCCGCCAGGTCCGCGAGCACTTTGGCGAGGCGAGCTTTCATCAAGTTTTCGCCAATCCCCCCTTTCGCAAGGCCGCATCGGGCCGGATCAATCCCAATCGGGAAAAGGCGATCGCAAGACACGAGGTCGCCCTTTCTCTGGACGATCTGGTCGATGCTTCAGCCTATCTTCTGAGGCAGGAGGGACGCTTCTCCCTCATTTATCTGGCGGAACGGCTGGTCGATCTGATTCAAAAACTGCGGCGCCGGAATCTGGAACCGAAACGGATGCAGACCATCCACTCCTTCCCCGACGCATCCCCCGGACTGATTCTCATGGAGGCTGTCAAAGGGGTTCGGCCCGGCTTGACCCTGGAGCCGTCTTTCGTCATTTACCGGGACCGGGACAAAAACTACTCTCCGGCAATGCAGGCGATCTACGCTTTTCAGGGAGACGGAGGTTCGGACCAGGGCTAGGCCAGATCTTTGAAGCGGGAATCGTCTTCCACGATTTTCACGAAGGTCTGAGCCAGTTCCGGATCGAACTGTTTGCCCGCCTCTTTCATGATGACGCCGCAGGCCTGCTGGCGGGAACGCTTCTTTCGGTGACTTCGCCCCGAGACCATGGCATCAAAGGCATCGCACAGGGCGATGATCCGGGCCCCCAGGACAATGTCCTGACCCTTGCGGCCCGTGGGATACCCTTTTCCGTCGAACCGTTCATGGTGCTGCAGGATGATCTGTGATTCCTGGTCCAACAGACTGAGGGGGTCCAGGATCTTAAAGCCGAAGACAGGATGAAGCTGCATGATGCGGTATTCCCGGGCGGTGTATCGGGTTTTCTTATAGAGAATTTCCGGTTCGATGCCGACCTTGCCGATGTCGTGGAGAACCGCCGCAAGACGGATTCGCTTCACCTCCGTTTCCCCCAAGCCTTTGGCCGAAGCCAGAGTTTCGGCATAGCGGGTCACCTTGGGTGAATGGTCACTCGTCCTGCGGTCTTTCTTTTCGATGCTCTCGACGACAGACTGGCTGTAGGACATGCACTGGGTCAGAATTTGTTCCGTAAGCCCCATGAACTTGTCCTGGTACGAGGCGATGGTGGCCGCCTGTTTTTTGCTGATCAGCTTGTCCAGAGAGTTTTTCTCCGACCACCGGCAGACGTTGTTTTTCCCCCGGCTCTTGGCTTCGTAGAGGGCTTCGTCGGCGTGGCGCACCAGATCTTTTTTGTCGTTGATCCCCGGTTCCGCCATAGAGGCGAGGCCGATGCTGACGGTCATCCGGATGGCCTTGTCCCCTTCTTTGAAGGTGAAACGGGAAAAGATCTGCCGCAGCCGTTCACAGAGGGCCAGCACCCCCGATTCCTTGATGTGGGAGCAGCCGACAACAAATTCCTCCCCCCCATAGCGGGCCAGAATCTCAATATCCCGCATCTGCTTTCTTAAAATTTCGGCGCTCTTTTTCAGGACTGTGTCTCCGAAGGGGTGGCCGTGGGTGTCATTGACTATCTTGAAATCGTCCAGGTCGATGAGGATGCAGTAGAGGGGATAGCCGTAGCGGCGGGCTTTTCGGAATTCCTTTTCCAGGAGGTGTTGAAAATGGATGTGATTATAGAGGCCCGTCAGTCCGTCCTGGGTGGCCTGCTCCCGAATTCGCTCATCGGCTTCCCGGTCCCGGATTTCCCGGCGTCTTTGGGACAGGGCATCTTTGATGGCGGAGCGGAGCCTCGGTGCATTGAGGTCTTTCCTGGAGATGTAGTCGTAAGCCCCCCGCTTCATCGCCTCCACCGCGGCCTGCTCACTCCCTTCGGAAGGGATCATGATCATGGCCGTATCCAGCCGCTTCCGTTTAATGTGTTCCATGATCCGGAAGCCGTCAAACTTCTTGGCGTGGTGACCGACGAGCACGAGGTCCACAGGATGTTCTTTGAGGTGGTGGAGGGCGGCTTCGCTGCTTTCAGCGGAGACAAAGGAGGCGCCCCGGAGATCTTTTTTCAAGATCCCCTGCGTCTCTTCCGCGAGGCGCTTGGTACTGTCGATGCAGAGGATAGAGATGCGGCCGTTGTACACGTTCCTCCCCGGTGTAGTCCAAAAAGGCTTGGTTTTTACGGCACTGGCGGAATCATAGCAGGGAATGTTGCGTGAATCAAGGACTAAGTCCCCGTGTTTCGCCGCAACCAGCGGCGGTGCATCCAAAGCCACTGGTCCGGGTGCTTCCGGATAAAGTCCTCAATGACCTTCATGTAGGTCTCGGAGACCTGAAGGACGTCGTCCTCCAGATTGCCGGTGATGCTGAACTGAAGGGGGTCGCCTACATAAAAGGTGTGGGTCTGGTTCTCATGGCGTACAATGAAAGTGGGCAGCACGGCGGCCCGGGTCTTCAGAATGATGCGTGCGATGTCCCCATCCGTCGGTGCCCCATGGCCGAAGAAATCGATCATCAACCCCTGGCTGGTGCTGCCCCGCTGATCCCCAAGAATTCCCAGAATTTCACCCTGTCGCAAAATAGAGAGGACTTTGCGTATGGCGCCGTCCCGGACGATGATCCGGTTGCCGTGGGACTCGCGGCAGCGAATCATATAATTGTGCAGAAGGGGCACATTGGCCCGGCGGCCGACGGCGTAACCCCCATAGCCGTGCAGGGCTAAACTCTGGGCGAGAAGCTCCCAATTGCCGAAGTGGGCCGCAAGGAGGATGACCCCCCGCCCGGCCTCTTTGGCAGCCTCCAGTTTCTCCAGGCCTTCTATGGTCACGAAACGATCGAGTTCTTCCCGGGTGAGCCGGGGGATACCTGCAAACTCCAGGGCCGAGCGGCCCATGTTCTTGTAAACTCTCTTGAGGAGTTTTCTTCGCTCCTCTTCCGACAGTTGGTCACCGAAGGCAAGACGGAGGTTTTCAAGACCGATTGCTTTTCGCCGTCCGTCGAGATGAAAAAAGAGACCGCCGAGGGACGCTCCGAGACGTGTCAACGCGCCAAAGGGGAGCCAGGAGAGCATGGTCAGCACCGCCACGGCGGCAACGGAAAGAATCTGGATTCCCGCGCCCCTTCCCTCTTTTCCCACCCTCAATCCCTCCTCGCCTCAAGGTCGTCGCCGGCGGTCTTGACGGCCTGCAACAGCAAATAGGTCTTTCGCTTGATCTGGAATTCCCCCATGGTCCTGAGGGGCTGACCGGTCGATTTCTGGACCGCCGGCGTGTCGTCGGCCTCGGCGATAACCACGGCGCCGGGGTTCCGGAAGAAGCGGGCTACGTCCGCTGGATGCTGAAGGTCTCTGTAGGGGGTTCCGGTGTAGTAGGGGAGAAATCTCATGCTGAGTTGATATCCCCCCACCTTGGGCGCCGGGCCGGCGACGGTGAGAATACGCTCGGCCATCGGTTTCAAACTCAGGTAGGGGTTGATTCTTGGTATGAGCCAGAAAGAGACGGTACCGAAAAGGAGGAGCGATGTGGCGCCCACAAGGAACACGGCTTTTCCGGCATCCAGGCGCCGGGTGCCCAGGAGGAGGAGTCCTCCGCCTGCCCCGAAGACGAGGTACGTGGGCATGAGGTTCATCCATTCATTCATGAAAGACGCTTTGAACGGGACGGCCGGGAGAACCACGGCACAGAGGCACAGGCAGACACCGAGAAGAAGATGAACGCTCCGGAGGAGAATGGTTCGCTCCAGAATCGCCGGCCTTTGAAGCAGGGGGGTGCAGACCCGGGCAACAAGGAGCGCGACGGCCGGCGTGAGGGGAAGGAGATAGTTGCCATTCTTGCCGCTCAAAAGTGAGAAGAAGAGGAGGGTCAGGAAGAGCCAGCCGGCGAGAAAGCCGACAGCCTGACGGTCCCGCACCATGTCCCGCCGAAGGCCCTCGTCGAAATAGAGGAGCAGATAGAAAGACCAGGGGGCGAAGAGAAGGGGGAAGAGGAGGAAATAGTAGTAGAAGGGCTCGGCATGGTCGAAGGATTTGACCAGCCGTCCCGCGTTCTGGGTGATCAGGATTTCATGCAGGTAGTCGCCCCCTCCCTGCAGGGCCGCAGGAATCAGCCAGAAGAGCGGTATGGCGATCATGATGAGAAGTCCTTGTCCGGGGTAGAGTCTGCCTTGCCGGAAGGTTTCTTTATCCCATAAACAGAACACCAGAAGACCCATGAGCGGGATGATCAGGCCCACGGGCCCCTTGGTCAAGATGGCGGCACCGATGCAGAGGTAGCCGGCCAGCATCGCGGGACGGCCCCCCTGGGCATTTCTGAGTCCATGGACAAAACAGGCCAGGGCGGCCGTGGTGAACAGGGTCAGCAGAATGTCCATGCGGGCGATCTGGGTCATGAGAAGAAAAAGGAAAAAGGAGGACAGAATCCAGACGCCGGCCCAGGCGGTCCGGGGGTCGAAAAGTGTTTTGCCGAGACGGTAGGTTACGAGAAGGGTCAGAACGCCCGCCAGAATGGACGGAAACAGGGCTGCAAATACCGTCTTCCCCAGGGCGGCCATGGAAGCCGAGAGGAGCCAGAAATAGAGGGGTGGTTTGTCGCTATAGGTCTCATAGTTCAGCTGCGGTAGAATCCAGTTTCCGCTTTCCAGCATCTCCCGGGAGACTTCGGCGCACCGGAGTTCGTCGGGAAAGGTGAGGTCCCGAAGCGTTGCGCCGAGGGAGAAGAAGACGAAAAGCGCCAAGACAAAGAGGAACAATCTTCCGGTGCTGCTATAGGTCATAAAGATCTCTTGGCACGAGTTCTTTGATAAACGAATACGCGGGGGTGATCGGTCGTGCTGGGAGCGAAAAGGAGGTTAAACGTCGTCAGCCCCTCGCGTTTTGGGGGGACATGACTCAAGGACCCTTTGCCCCGGCGGCCTCTTCCAGCGCCTGCTCGATGGCCCCTTTGAAAGTATTGAAGGGCTTGGCCCCTTTGAGATAAGTGCCCTTGATCTTGTCATTCTGGCCGGTCACCCCGATGAAGAAACTGGGCGTGCTGTTGACGCCGGCGCTCTTCCCGTCCTGAAGGTCGCCGGCCACCTCGGGGGCATTCTTGCCGCTTTCCATGCAGAACGTGAAGTCGGGCATGAAGAGGCCGAGCTCTTCGGCATACCGGGCCAGGTCCTCGGGGGCGAGCTTCTCGTGGTTGGCAAAGAGGAGATCGTGCATTTCCCAAAAGAGCCCCTGATCCCCGGCGCACTCGGCGGCCTCCGCCGCTTTCGCCGCATTCCTGTGAAAGGGGAGGGGGTAGTCGCGAAAGACAATCCGGAGCTTGCCCGTGTCCACGTAGGCTTTTATGATCTCCGGGAGCGTTTCGATGGAAAAACGGGCGCAAAAGGGACACTGGTATTCGGAAAATTCGATCATCGTCACGGGGGCGTTCTTGTCCCCTTTCATGGCATCATCATCAATGCCAACTTCGGCGGTCTTCACCACATCCCCCGCCAGTTTTGTTTGTGCCTTTTTCAACGCAGACACAAGCTGACTGTTCTGCCCTTTGAGTTGATCTCTCTCTGATCGAAGGGCCAGAAGCTGTTTTTGCAGGTCGCCGATTTCCTGGTTGAGGGCACCGGTCTTTTTCTGGGAAAACACCAGGGAGCCGGCGAGGAGCAGCACGAGGATCCCGGGCAAGAGCCAGTTCTTATTCATTCTATTGCCTCCATTGTATTCGATTTTTTTAACATAATGGACGGTGTCGGGCAAGGTATTTTTCGCGTCCCCGGTTGAAAGGGCATTTGACACGACCCCAGCCCCTCGGTTAGAATCGCCCCGTATTTCAAGGAGGCGCGACAACAATGGAGCGACATCAGCCGGTCCCCGAAGGGGCCCGGATCTACAACCTCTTTCCCCTTCTGGCGGGGACCATGGATCAGTGGCCGGCCCATATGCGCCGTGCCAGAGAGATGGGGTTTAACTGGGTCTTTTTCAATCCCTTTCACCTGCCGGGGTTTTCCGGGAGTCTCTATTCCATCAAGGACTACTATGCCGTTAATCCCCTCCTGGTATCCCCCAGATCCCCTCGAAAGCCCCTGGATCAGCTTCGGGATGCGGTGGCCCGGGGCCGGGACATGGGGCTGCGCTTAATCATGGACCTGGTCATCAACCATACGGCAGTTGACGCGACATTGATCCAGGCCCATCCTGATTGGTATCTGCGGGATTCCGACGGCCGTGTGGTCAATCCGTCGGTCTGGGAGGGAGACCGGTGTGTCACCGTCTGGGGGGATCTGGCCGAAATCGACAATGCCCATTCGTCAGACCGGGAGAACCTCTGGCGCTACTGGGAAGACCTTACCCTCTTTTACCGGGAAATCGGTTTCGAAGGTTTCCGTTGCGACGCGGCGTACCAGGTGACCGACGCCCTATGGAAAGAACTGATCGGTCGGGTGAAGGGCCCCTATCCTGACACCCTCTTCTTTGCCGAGACCCTGGGCTGTGTCATCGAAGACGTGGTCAAGCTGGCCCGGGCCGGTTTTGATTACACCTTCAACAGCTCCAAGTACTGGGATTTCGAAGAACCGTGGTGCCTGAGCCAGTACCGGGAGAACGCGCCCTGGGCCCCATCGGTCAGTTTTGCCGAGTCCCACGATACGGAGCGTCTGTTCAAAGAGTTGGGGGGAGACCTGCAGGGGGTGTGCCAGCGCTATCTCTTCTCCGCTCTCTTCTCCACCGGCGTCATGATGCCCATGGGGTTCGAATTCGGGTTCACCCGAAAGCTCCATGTGGTGGAGACCCGGCCCGACCACTGGGAAAAGGAGGGGAGCGATCTGACCGCCTTCATCGCCGAGGTGAACAGATTAAAAGAGGGCCATGCAGTTTTTAACGAGGATGGCCCCATTGCGCCGGTCGAGGGCGACAACCCCCGGGTGCTCTGCCTGATGAAGCGGACCTTCGATGACCGGGGCAAGGCGTTGCTCATATTCAACAAGGACCGTCATCGCTCTCAATCGATCCGGATCGACAGCTTGAAAGACCTCTTCAGGGAATCGGCGCCGATCGGTGACAGGACGCCCGGCTTGCCGGTCGCTGATCTCCCGGACAATTACAGCGAGGAACTTCCCCCTTCAGGCTACCGGGTGCTCATTCCTTAGTGAGTTAGGGGGCCAGGCAGGCCTGCCTGGCACCCCGTTGCCTATTCCCCGGCCTTGGTGATCTGGATATTGGTCCCCTCTTTTTCCTTGTTTTCCGTCAGTACGATGTTGGTGCCGCCCCCGCCGCCATCGAGGCTGATGCTCACCATTTTCCCGCTGGGCATGGCCATTTCAAAAAGTTGAGGCGACTCGTCCTTGAGCTCGTCCTTGTAGAATGCCGCAACCTTGTCGATGGGGTCCGGAGAGAAGAGCACGGTCGACGAAAACTTCTGGTCCTTCTCCCCTTCCCTGGTGCTCATGCTCCAGGTGCCCCCTTCCCCTTGTTCAACGCGGGGATAGATCGGCACCCCCAGGTCCTGGGGAATAGAACCCAACTCGGACTTCAAGGTGGTCTTCCCCTCATCGCTCTGCACCGTCATCTCCCGGGCTTGCCCGTCCTTTGTTTCCGTGACCTCCACACGTCCTGCGGGGCTGGAATAGGTCTTCTTGCCCTCCTCCTGTCCGCAAGCGGTGATCAAGAGAACCGCTGCCGCCGCCACGATCGTTAAATGTCTCCCCATAGTCTCTCCTTCGTCCTCCGCTTCACGTGTGAGAATGCTCCGTTCCTGCAGGATTGCTCTTATTGATACTCGGCATCCGTCGGGCTGTCAATTGGGGGCCGGGATGGCAGCCAGAATCGGCCTTTCCATTGACAAATCAAGACCTTTCATACTAAGATAGGGCATTTTAACGGGGTCTTCGGCCCCCTTTACCTGCGGTTCGATTATGGAATGGGCAATCAACGGAATTTCGCGGATTTTTCCTTTTGTCACTGGTCTCGGAAGGATGACCCATTTCTTCTTCCGGGCCCTGGGGTCTGCGTTCAGGCCGAAATTCTACGGGGCCAACAAGCTGGAACAGATGGAGCGGATGTGCATTCACTGCCTGATACCGATCCTCTTTGTTCTGGCGCCCATGGGCGCTGTCATTGCGATGGAAAGCCTCAAGGTCTTTTCCATGTTCGGTGCCGCGTCCATGACCAGCAGTCTCCTTTCGGTCATGCTCTTCCGGGAGGTGGCACCGGTGATGGTCGCCATCATGGTGGCCAGTCAGACCGGCGCCGAAATGGCTTCCGAGCTGGGGGCCATGCGGGTGAAAGGGGAAATCGATGCCATGGAGGTCATGTCCGTGGACACCACGAAGGCCCTGATCGTCCCGAGACTCATCGCCGGCGTTACCATCACGCCGATTCTGATGATCATCGGGACCTTTACGGGGATCGCCGGCGGCTACGTCATCGCCGTGATGGTAAAGGGATCCAACCAGGGCGGCTTCATGGACAACCTCTTCGCCTGGCTCAATATGATGGATGTGGCCGGAGGCTGTATCAAGGCCGCGGTGTTCGGCCTGGTGGTGATTCTCGTCTCCTGTTATCACGGTTTTCATGTGCGGGGAGGCGCGGCGGCGGTGGGGCAGGCAACCAATGACGCCATCGTGAATTCCATCGTATCCATCCTGCTGTTCAACTATTTTCTCACCACGGCATTTTTCGGCTTCAATATCTGAGGAGCGTCGATGGACCTTGCTTTGACCCAGACTCCCGGAGCAGCCGGGTTCCTCTTTGTGGAACTGGGACGCTATACCGTCTTCCTCCTCGAGACCCTGCGGCATCTCTTTTACGAGAAGTTCTATTTCAGGAATATGGTGGACGAGATGAACAATGTGGGGAGCCGGTCTCTGCCGGTCCTCGTCCCCGTAGCGGCTTTCATCGGGATGAACCTCTGCGTGGAAGGCTATGTGGTTTTCAAAAAGTTCGGCGCCCAGGATATGGTCGGCATGTTTGTGGCCGTGGCCAATATCCGGGAGCTCTCCCCTATGATCGCCGGGCTCATCGCCGGCGCCAAGGCGGGAACCCAGATGGCCGCCAGAATCGGGACCATGCGAATCCAGAAGCAGATCGACGCCCTGGAGGTGCTGGGGGTGAATCCCTATGCCTATCTCATTCTTCCCCGGGTCCTGGGCGCGGTGCTCATCATGCCGCTCATGGTGGTGGTCGCCTATTTCGTGAGTACCCTGGCGGCCTATCTGGTTGCCGTTTTTCAACTCGGACTCAACGGCAGCGCTTTTATAAATTTGATCTATTCCAATATCACCGTGGCCGACATGGTCAAAGGGATGTTCAAGGGCGCCGTCTTCGGGGGCATCGCCACCACCATCTCCTGTTATAGCGGCTACGTGGCGTCCGGTGGGCCCCGGGGCGTCGGCAAGGCCACGAACCTTGCGGTGGTTCGGATGTCCACGGCCATTGTGCTGATCAACATCGTGTTGACGGAAATTCTCTTTATGTAAGGGGCCGGAAACATGGGTTCCGGTCCTGTTGACAGGTAGGGCGATGATTGAATACCGTCACGTGAGCAAAGCATACGGCGATCTGGTGGTGCTGGATGATGTCTCCTGCACGATCCCCGAAGGGAAGACCACCCTCATCATCGGGCCCAGCGGGACCGGCAAGAGTCTTTTTATCAAACTCCTGGTCGGCCTGGAGAAGCCCGACACCGGGGAGGTCGTGGTCGACGGGCACGTCATTTCCAAACTGTCGAGAAAAGCCCTTTATGAAGTTCGCAAGAAATTCGGCGTACTCTTCCAGCACGGCGCCCTTTTCGATTCCATGACCGTGGGGGAGAACGTGGCCTTTCCGCTTCGGGAGCATACCCGCCTGTCGGACCGGGAGATCGAAGAAATCGTGGCAGAAAAGCTCGCTGCCGTGGGGATGCCCGAGTCGGGCTGCCGCTGCCCATCGGATCTTTCCGGCGGTATGCGAAACCGGGTGGCCCTGGCGCGGGCCATTGTGATGGAGCCGGATATCGTCGTCTTCGATGAACCCAACTCCGGTCTCGACCCGGTGACCGCCGATTCCATCGACAACCTGATTCTCGAAATGCAGCAGCGGCTCAAATGCACTTTCGTGGTGGTGAGCCACGATATTGAGAGTACGTTCAAGATCGCCGACTACATCGGCATGCTCTGGAAAGGAAAACTCGTAGCCTTCGGCCCCCGGGACGAAGTCAGAGACATGAAGAATGAAGTGGTGCAGCAGTTCTTCCATCGCCGTTCCGATGGGCCGATTCAAATCGTCCCGCCTATTTGCGAACCGATGGGATGATGGGAGACTGAGAGGGGAGCGCATGGGACAGAATCGATTCGTTATACTCGGGATGTTTGTTGTTCTTGCCATGGGGATGTTCTTTTACCTGGCCTTCAAGGTGGGGTACCTGTCGACCCTGAAGGGGACGGAAGTTACGGTCCTTTTTGACGATGCCACCGGTCTCAAAGAGGGGGGCGACGTCAAGGTCAAAGGGGTGGACTTCGGCAAGATCAGCTCTCTGGCCTATGAAGGCGACAAGGCGGTGGTGAAAATACGGCTCCACCGGGCGGCCCTGGTCCCCGGGGTCGTGGCCGCCAGGATCCGGCCCGAGAGTCTGCTGGGAGACAACTTCCTGGAACTGGTGATACCGCCGGGGAGCACCGCCGGTCCCATAGAAGCGGGTGCCCTCATTGCCCACGGGACGAAAGCGATGGATATCAACCAGTTTGTGGACCGCATGGGCCATTTTATCGATCAGTTTGAGGCGGAAGACTTTTCCCGGAACCTCAGTATGATCGTGAAAACCCTGGCCGACAATAGCGGTAAAATCGAGGCCATGATCGCCAATCTGGATCAGCTGGCGGTGGATGCCAATTCACTCCTGTCGGACAACAAGGATTCTTTGGGGCGAACCATCAATAATCTGGACCGTCTCACCGCTGCATTCAGCAAAGATGCCCCCAAGACGGCAGCCAACTTGAACCAGGTGCTCGCCCGTCTTGAGAAGCTGACGGCAGACCTGGAGCACAAATCGCCGGATCTCGCGGCAGACCTGGGGCGGACCATGAAGCATCTTGCCCAGGTGTCGGAGGAACTTCCGGGGGCACTGCAGGACTTTCGCTTCTTGTCGGGACGGCTGCAGGAGACCTTGAATAATGTGGACCAGTTTCTCATCGACGATGTGGAGGAACTGAAGGATATTTTGGAAAACCGGGGAATCAAGGCCCGGGTCCGGGCCTGGTAGGGTGACGGCATGAACAGACGGCTCTTTCATCTCAAAGATATTCTCAAGAAACTCCCGGAGCAGGCGAACCGCATGGTTCTGTTTTCCGATGAGTACGCCATGGCCTCTGTCTGGAGTCTGGAACCGGGCGATGAGATCTTTCCCCATCAGCATCCCGCATCCGACGATGTCTGGGTGATCCTGGAGGGTGAAGGAGAGTACTGGATGGAGAAAGGCGGTGCTCCCTGCAAACTCCGGGAGGGGATGGTCGCTCTCGCCCCCGCCCGCCACGCCCATGGCGTCCGAAATACGGGCAAAAGCCCGCTGGTCTTTGTCTCCCTCACCACACCCCAACCGCTCCATATTGAGCCTGTAAAGGGCTTGGAGATCGATTGAAACCCTGCGCCAACTGTGGTATGTTTAAGGGCTTTGTTGGCTGATGATATTGGAGAGAGATATGACCAAGGAGTTTGTGCCCAAGTGGATTGCCTGGGAGACCACCCAGCGATGCAACCTCAGGTGCGTCCACTGCCGCTGTTCGTCGGACCTGGAGGCCTCGGAAGGGGATTTCACCACCGACGAGGGAAAGCGGCTCATCGATGATATTGTTGACTTCTGCAGTCCTGTGCTGGTTCTCTCCGGCGGGGAACCTTTGCTCCGGAAAGATATTTTTGAGCTCGCCCGCTACGGAACCGACAAGGGTTTGCGGATGTGCATGGCGACCAATGGGACCCTGATCGATGACGGGGTCTGTGAGCAGATGAAAGCTTCGGGAATCCGGATCGTTTCCCTCAGTCTCGACGGCTCCACGGCGGAGATCCACGACAATTTCCGGGACTGCGCCGGCTCCTTTGACGGCATCATCCGGGGTGCCAAGACGCTCAAGAAGCACGGGATCGAGTTCATCATCAATTCCTCCTTTACCAAGCGCAACAAGCACGATATCGCCGACGTTTTCAGGGTGGCCAAGTCGCTGGGGGCCACGGCCTGGTATATGTTCATGATCGTCCCCACCGGCCGGGGCGAGGAAATCATGTCGGAGCTGATCTCCAAGGAAGACTACGAGGAGATTTTAGAGTGGCACTACCAGCAGGAGAAGAACGAGAACGAGCTGCTCATGCGGCCGACCTGCGCACCCCATTATTACCGGCTGGTGCCGCAGCTGGCCAAGAAGGAGGGGATCAAGTTTGAGCGTAGAAGCCTGAAGTTCTCCACCGGCGGCGGCAAGGGGTGTATCGCGGCCCAGTCGATCTGCCTCATCGACTGTTTCGGCAATGTGAAACCCTGCAGCTATTTCCACAAGTCGGCGGGGAATGTGAAAGAGGAGAAGTTCCGGGATATCTGGGAAAACGCGCCGCTCTTCCATGATCTGCGCAACTTTAAGGAATACAAGGGGAAGTGCGGCTCCTGCGAATATATCAATGTCTGCGGCGGCTGCCGCGCCCGGGCGGACGCGGTCTACGGCGATTACATGGCCGAGGAGCCTTTCTGTAATTATATTCCCATTAAGATGCAGAAGGCGAAATAAAGAGTTTCACCGCGAAGGCGCAAAGGG
>CAYUBU010000342.1:0-5330 GCA_964443105.1 uncultured Nitrospirota bacterium | reverse complement strand
CCAATCTGGCCATGGTCCTGGCAGGTCCCCTCAAACGACCGCCCCGGGAGATTGCCGCGGCCCTGGTGGACCATCTTTCCGACACCGATGGTGTCATCGACCGGTGCGAGATTGCCGGTCCCGGGTTTATCAACATTTTTCTCCAGAAGGAATATTGGGCCAGGATTCTGGAGGATATTGAAAGCAAAGGGGATCTCTACGGCCGCTCGGATCTGGGAGAAGGAAAACAGGTCCTGATCGAATTTGTGAGTGCCAACCCGACCGGTCCTCTGCACATCGGCCATGGTCGGGGCGCCGTGGTGGGGGATGCCCTGGCCCGGATTCTCGAGGCCGCCGGATACAGTGTCTTCCGTGAGTTTTACGTCAATGACGCGGGACGCCAGCTCCGCACCCTGGGACGCTCGGTCTGGATCCGGTATCGCCAGCTTGCGGGAGAGACCATCGATTTCCCTGCTGAAGACGCCTACCCCGGCGACTATGTGGTCGAGATCGCCCGCCAGATACGGGAGCAAGAGCCCGACCGCTACCTGACCATGAAGGAGGACGAAGCGGTGGCGCTACTCGCCGCTGCCGCGGCGAAGGATATACTCGAGGGGATTCGGTCCGATTTGGAGCGGATCAACATACGGTTTGACCGGTTTTTCTCGGAGAAATCCCTTTACGCCGGAGGGAAAGTGGAGGCCTGCCTTTCGCTCCTTGAGCAGAAGAATATTCTTTTCCGGGAAGCCAACGGCGCCCTTCTCCTCAAGACCTCCGAGATGGGCGATGACAAGGATCGGGTACTGATCAAGGGAGACGGCGACTATACCTATTTCGCCTCGGACATTGCCTATCACCGGGACAAGCTGGAACGGGGCGCGGCGCGGCTCGTTGACATCTGGGGAGCCGATCATCACGGTTATGTGGCCAGGATGAAGAGTGCCGTCAGAGCCCTCGGTTATGACGATCAGATGCTCCAGGTTCTGCTCATTCAAATGGTCAATCTGCTCCGGGAGGGGAAGCCGGTCCGCATGGGTAAGCGGAGCGGAGAGTTTGTGACGCTGGCGGAGGTCATCGATGAGGTGGGTACCGACGTGGTCCGCTTCTTCTTTCTTTTGAGGCGCGCCGATTCCCATCTCGATTTCGACCTGGATCTCGCCAAGAGCCAGAGCAATGACAATCCGGTCTATTATGTCCAGTATGCCCATGCCCGCATCTGCAGTCTCTTTCGGCAGGCCCGGGAGCGAGGCATTGAAGTGCCGGCCTTCAGTGAGATCTCTATGGAGCATCTCTCCCTCCCGGAGGATCTGGACCTGATGAAATTTTTGGGCGCCTATCCCGAAGTGGTGGAGGGGGCGGCCCAGGCGATGGAGCCTCACAGAATTCCCTTTTACCTGCAGGAGCTGGCCGGCCGTCTTCACGGATATTATTTCAAGCACCGTATCGTTTCCGATGAGCCCGACCGGACCAGGGCCAGGCTCTTTCTGGTCGCCGCAGTGAGGCAGGTGATCGCCAACGCCCTGGGACTGCTCGGTGTTTCGGCGCCGGAGCAGATGTGACGGCACGGGCACATCCGGTGCGGCGGCACCGGGCCTGATTACGGCTGCCGGGACGTATCGCGCAACCGGCGGCCTGGCGATTGTATCGTCCAGTGAACAGGTGTCAATCAAAGAAAGCATTGAGGGGAGGAAGACCGAATGACGAGGGAGATGCGGGATCTGAACAAAATACGGGAGGGTCACGATTTTACCTTCAGTGTGAAAGAATTCAAGTGGATGGCCGGGGTGGCCGCCATGATTTGTGTGCTGACCTTTGTGCTCGGATTTCTGCTGGGACGCCATTTCCCCTCGGACATGCTGGAAAGCGCTTACGCCCCGGAGCAGACGGCCGGTGAGTATGCCTCCGACGGGGAACGGTTGTCCGATTTAGACAGCGCCGACTCCCGGAGCCGCTTTGAGTTTTATGAGGAATTGTCGAAAAAGGGGACTCAGATCGCCGATGTGACCGCCGCTGGCGGGGCTGCGGAGCCGTCGGTGAAGGAGCCGGTCCAGGATGCAGCCGCTGCCGGGGAGGCGGAAGGGGACGGGGCTTCGGGACAAATGCCGGGAGAGGAGAAGGGGGGCGTGCCCCTTGACCAGAAGGCTGAGACCACAGCGGCGGTCCAGGAAAAGACATCCGCCGGGCCGGACGCGGCCGAACCGGGCACCCGGAAAATCACCACCCTCTACACAGTGCAAGTCGGTGCCTTTGAAGAGGCAGAGGGAGCAGACAAGCTGGCACAGAATCTGGGCAAGAAGGGGTACCACACCTATACCATGGTTAAATCGATTCCCGGAAAGGGGGTCTGGCATCGGGTCCGGGTCGGCAAGTATGAGAGCCGGAGTGAAGCGGAACATATTGCATCACTTCTGGAGGATAGAGAAAATCTGACAACATTCATCACCCTCTACGCGGAATAGAGACAGGCCCTTTCCGCGGGCGCCCTGATGGGCCCGTGCGTGAGGTGCCGGCGCTCCCGGCAGGGACAGGCCGTCCGTGGGCATCGGCGATGATCGGCAAGGGGGGCAGCATGGGTGAAAGGTCTTAATTTAAGGGGATCAAGGTTGAAATTATTCGAGTTTTTCCAGAGAAGAAAAGAGATCCACGATCTTGTCGCTTCCGCCGCCGAAATCCGGGAGCATCTTGAATGGGCCCTGGCCCAGAAGATCCTCTTGCTCATTCCGGGAGGAGACGGCCGGGAGGATATGGTGGTCCGGATCAGGGAACTGAATCATTCCAGCGATAACGGTTGCATCCGGGTGGTTCGGGAAGATGAAGGGGCGGGCCCGGTGACTTTGCAGACCGGCGACGCCGTGGCGGCAGCCTATGAGTCGAGCCGGGACACCCGCTACCTCTTCCACACCGTTGTGGTGGCGGAAGAGGACGAACAAGGGACAGCATGGCGTCTGGCCTATCCGTCGCTCATCGAGTCGTTCCAGGACTATCAGTCGGTCCGGTTCAAAAACCTGGCGGCCGAACCGATCCAGGTCGACATGGAACGGGACAAAGGGATTGTCATCGATATCGGTCTCAGCGGTTTTCAGTTTACATCAAACCGAATCCTGCAGAAGGGGGAGTTGCTCAAAGATCTGCGGGTGGAGCTGCCCCGATTGGGCGCTGTCCAGGGGTCGGCGGTTGTCAAGTATACCCGCCCCGCCTCCGATTACCCCCTATGGCGCTACCGGTGCGGCGTGGAGTTCGTGGACCTCAAGCCGAAGGATCAGAAAAAACTCAACCGGTATGTCATGCGGATGATGCGGAAACAGCCCGCCCGGGCCGCCATGTGAGGAATATCCTTGAAGCCGCTCATCCAGGCCCTGCGCATGATCAAATTCTCCCACACCGTCTTCGCGCTCCCCTTCGCCCTGATGGGAGCCGTACTGGCGGAGCGCGGTGTTCCCCCCTGGGCGACAATTTTCTGGATCCTCGTCGCCATGGTTGCCGCCCGGACCGCGGCCATGACGTTCAATCGGCTGGTGGACAAGGAATACGATGCCGCCAATCCCCGCACCAGGGATCGTGAGCTGCCTCAAGGGGTGGTGACCCAGCGGCAGGCTGTGGTCATGCTGGGAATTTCTGTCGCCCTCTTTGAGTGGGCGGCCTACTCTCTCAACAGTCTCTGTTTCAAACTCTCTCCCATCGCGCTCCTCATCATCCTGGGATATTCTTATACCAAGCGCTTTACCCGCTATTCCCATCTTGTTCTCGGCCTGGCACTTGCCATCGCGCCCATGGGGGCGTGGATTGCCGTGAAAGGGTCGGTCAGTTTTCCGATTCTCCTCCTGGGGCTTGCGGTCCTGTTCTGGGTCGCCGGTTTCGATATTCTTTATGCCATTCAGGATGTGGACTTTGACCGACAGGCGGGGCTCCATTCCATCCCCCGATTTTTCGGCATCGGCACCTCCCTCTGGATTGCCCGGCTGTTTCATCTTTTTACTTTTCTGATTCTGACCGCCGAAATTGCCCTGCTGCACCTGGGGGGGTATTATATGATGGGACTTGTGGTGGTGGGCATCCTGCTGGTCTATGAGCATTCCATCATACGCCGGGATGATCTTTCCCGGCTGAACATGGCTTTTTTCAACATGAACGGCTACATCAGCGTCACTGTTTTTACCTTCACCCTTCTCGATCTGCTGTTATAGGAGCTGCCATGAACCTGCAAAAACGATGGGTCCTGGGCATTTCCGGCGCCAGCGGGGCGGTCTATGGCGTACGTCTCGTCCAGGAGCTGTCCGCCATGGGATTTGGTGTCGACCTCATCCTCTCTGAGGCGTCCAAAACAGTCATGCGCCAGGAAATGGGGATCACGCTACCCTCCGATCCAGCGGAGACCAGGGAATTCCTGGGCGGCGCCCTGAAAATTGATACTGGGTCTGTTGAGGTCTACGGTAACGGGGATTTTGAGACCCCTCCGGCCAGCGGTTCCTACCGGTCCGCCGGCATGGTGGTGGCTCCCTGTTCCATGGGGACCCTTGGGGCCCTGGCCCAGGGGTTGGCCAACAACCTGATCCGCCGGGCCGGCGATGTGATGCTCAAAGAAAAGCGCCCCCTGATCCTGGTGCCCCGGGAGACGCCGCTCTCGGCGATACACCTTGAAAACATGCTCACTCTGGCCAGAGCCGGAGCGGTGATTGTGCCGCCCATGCCCGCTTTCTACCAGGGACCTCAGTCCATGGACGATCTCGTGGGATTTGTGGTGGGCCGCATCCTGGATGTCATGGGGATCGAACACACCCTCTATCGCCGGTGGACAGGGGAGTGACCCTTTCAAAAATCGACACCCGTTGCACTCTCTTCGCTACACGCAGACAGGTTCCGATAGCCCGGATACTTTCTCGGTAGTTCAGTTGTGCAAGGGCCACACAAAGGAACTGATCCAAGCAGGAAGAGTAAAATGAATTCAAATCGATAGGCTGTGTTCGGAGAAAAAAGCTCATTCATGTTGATTAGTATGTTAGAGCAGTTTCGCGGTGCGGCGTTGGGGCAGTAATGAGCAATTATAGGAATGAATAGAGGACGTAATAAAATGGTGACTAAAAGTGATCAAAGTGGTACTCCCGGTTTCTTTCAAAACGCGGCGCTGGGCGGAGATATTTGTGCCCGGTTCGTGACCGAGAAATAGTTTATCAGGTGATATCGGTGCTATATGGAATCAAATCTAAACGAACGGAAATGCCCTGTCTGCCAATCACATTTCCCTGATTGCGACTTCTACGAATATATCCAATGCGGAAGCTGCAAGTCCTATGTTTATATCTCAGATAAGACAGCAGAGGATGATAACCGCGACTTTTACAATTCAGCATTTG
>CAYUBU010000341.1:0-3928 GCA_964443105.1 uncultured Nitrospirota bacterium | reverse complement strand
CGCACATTCTGTCATTCCGGGCTCGTCCCGGAATCTCGTTTCTTCATGTACTTGCGAAAAGCCGAGATTCCGGCACGGAGTTTATCTAGGTCCCTGCCTTCGCAGGGATAAATTCCTACAGGGAGCCGGAATGACAATTGCTACACAGTCCCAAAATGGGGGAGAGGACGTTTCTGGGAAAATCACAGTCTGATGACCCACACAGGAATGTCTAGAACCAACAAAGATCCCTCTCCAGGCATCACTGGCCGAAACTCCTCGGCTGCCTTCTGTGTCAGAAGCATTGCAATCTACGGGGCCAACGGAAGCTTGTTGCCGCAGCACAGGCGCAACCGCCACCCCATGGCTTGAAAATCTAGTCGTGATTGTTCTAGCGGGAATAGTGAAAGAAATGTTTCAGGAAGTAATCCGGAAAACTGCAAAAGCAGAAGCCCGGTTATCTAGCGTGGTTTTATTATCAATTCCTGCGCATGTATGTCAACAATTTATTTTTCATTCCGCCATTGCGGCGCTGTTCTTTCTTCGACCACCCTTCCCCTCCGGCCTCGCATTAAACTCCCCAAAATCCACACCGCCACCTCTTCGTGATTGTTTTGTGACAAATCTGTGGTATTAATATCAGTAACGGAGAGGAACTTATGGTGCCCAGGAAGATTCTGATTATAGAAGACGACTCGGATATCACCCACCTGCTGAAGGTGAATCTGCAGGATATGGGTTATGACGTCACCGTCACCCACGATGGGAACCGGGGGCTCGAGAAGGCCACAGCCACAGCCTATGACCTGATCATTCTCGATTTGATGCTCCCCGGTATCGATGGCCTGGAAGTCTGCCGCCGGGTCCGCAGCCGTCCCGACTATACGCCGATCCTCATGTTGACCTGTAAATCGTCGGAGTTTGACCGGGTGCTCGGTCTTGAGCTCGGCGCCGATGACTACCTGACCAAGCCTTTCAGCATAAAGGAGCTTCTGGCCCGAGTGAAGGCCCTCTTCCGCCGGATGGAGGCGCTCCAGTCGCAGCCCGGTATCAAGGATCAAGACACCATGACCGTGGGTGACCTGACCATCGACGTGGCCAAACGGACCGTCGCGAAGGAAGGCAATCCCATCGGTCTGACGGCCAAGGAGTTTGATCTGCTGCTCTATTTTGCCCGCAGCCCCGGCCGGGTCTATACCCGCACCCAGCTTCTCGATGCGGTGTGGGGCCTGGGCTATGAAAGCTATGAGCACACCGTCAATTCCCACATCAACCGGCTGCGTGCCAAGATCGAGGGCGACCCGGCCCATCCCCGCTACATCCTGACCGTATGGGGTGTGGGGTACAAGCTGGCCGACGATCTGTCGGAGGTCGACTGACATGTTCAAGACCCTCTACGGCAAAATAGCCGCCATCCTGCTGGCCCTCTTCCTGCTCTTAGGCCTCATGTACATTCTCCTGGTTTTGTTTACCACCCGTTTGTACATTCAGGAGGGTGCGCAGCGGCTGAACAGGAACCTGGCCCGGCACCTGGTGTCGGAGAATCGGTATATCGAGAACGGCAGAATCAACGAGGCGGCCCTCAAGAAAAGTTTTGATATGCTCATGGATATCAACCGGAATATTGAGGTCTATCTGCTCGATGGCGAGGGAAACCTTCTGGCCTACTCCGCGCCGCCCGACACGGTGCGCCGGAAGCAGGTTTCCCTGGCACCGATCAGGCGGTTCATGACGGACGGAGAGAAACTGCCGATTCTTGGAGATGATCCCCGGGACCCGATCCGTCAGAAAGTCTTCTCCGCATCCCCGATTCCCGCCGACGGTTCTCCCGAAGCCTATCTCTACATCATCCTGGGCAGTGAGAAGTACGACTCGGTAGCCCAGATGATCCAGGGCAGCTATATCCTCCGCCTCAGTTTCTGGATTGCCGTCGCCGGTCTGATCTTTGTTTTCACGGCAGGACTTCTCCTGTTCAATTTGCTGACTCGCCGTATCCGGCGGCTGGCCCGCGAAGTGGACCGCTTCAAGGAAGCGGACTTTGAGGAACCTGTGTCGCTCCCTCAAAAATCGAAGCCCCGGGGCGGAGATGAAATCGACCGCCTGGAAGGCGTCTTCGGGGAGATGTCGGGCCGCATGATCGAGCAGCTGAGCAAGATCCGCGAGGCCGATCACGTCCGCCGGGAGCTGGTGAGCAGCTTGTCCCATGATCTACGTACACCCCTGGCCTCACTCCAGGGATATCTCGAGACCCTGCTTCTGAAGGGAGAAAAGATATCCCCTGAGGAAAAAGAGAAGTATCTCTCCACGGCTCTGAAACATTCGGAACGACTGGGAAAGCTGGTTTCCGAGCTTTTCGATCTGGCCAAGCTGGAATCGGTGGATGCACAGGTGCAGTGGGAGCCGTTCCATCTGGGCGAGCTGGTGCAGGATATCGCCCAGAAGTTTCAATTGGCCGCCGAAGAAAAGAAGATGAAAATCGAGGTGAAATTCCAGGAAAATCTTCCTTTTGTTTCCGCCGATATCGGTCTCATAGAGCGAGCGGTTCAGAATCTGGTGGACAATGGGATCCGATACTCGCCCCAGGGCGGCACCGTGACCCTGAGGCTGACACCGGAAGGATCGAAGGTGGCCGTGAGCGTAAAGGACAACGGCCGGGGTATCGCTGAAAAGGATTTACCCCACATTTTCGAGCGGTTCTATCGGACCCGGGAGCGCGATCGTAAAGGATCCGACGGTTCCGGCCTGGGACTGGCCATCACCAAGAGGATCATCGAGCTCCACGGCAGTAGCATCCAAGTCGATAGTGAATTGAATGTGGGTACAACCTTCATTTTCCATCTCCCCATTCCTGACAGACCCGCCAATCGGATACCCACCGCTTGAGACCCGCCGCCCGCCGATAGACCATTCCATTGGCGACACCATCTACTAATTCTCAAAATCCGGTCCTCCGAGCCGGGTCAGAGTCTATGTGGCTCTGACCGAAGTATTCTGGGGTGTTTCGTATGACGCTGTGGATGTCTCCCATAGAATACGAAAAAGACAACCTTTCGTGATCTTTGTGTGAAGTTTTACCGATATCGTCTTTCCATAGATTTAATCCTATGGGAAGGAGGTGAACCAGAGTTCTGAAGCATTAATGTTGTCCATCACGTTCTAAGGAGGAGTGAGCCATGAGAAAACTATCGATTGTAAAATCCATCATTTATGCCGTACTGGTGAGTTTCGTGGCCGTCGCCACGGCTTACGCGGACTCGGCGCCGACCTATGAGATCACCATCACCAACCTGACCCGGCGCCAGGTGATTCCACCGCCGGTGGTCATCACCCATAAGAGCTCCTTTCAGCTCTTTTACCCCGGTGATCCAGCCATTCCCGAACTGGCCACGTTGGCCGAAGAAGGGGATCCCGGGGAACTTCTGGGCTACCTGGAGACCGAGCCCGATGTTTACGATTTCGCTGCTGCCGAGGGGCCCGTGATGCCTGGTAAATCGGTGACACTGAAAGTGGCTGCACGGCACCGGGCCCGGTTCTTGACGGCCGTGGGGATGCTGGCCACCACGAATGACGCCTTTTTCGGCGTCCGGAATGTGCGGCTCCCCTTCTATGGCATGACACGCACGACGGCGGTCGCCTATGATGCCGGGAGTGAAGCCAACTCCGAGTTGTGCGAATTCATTCCCGGACCGCCCTGCGGCAACCATGTTCATGATGACAGCGAGGCTGAGGGGTTCATCCATGTTCACTCCGGGATTCGCGACATCGGCGACCTTAATCCCGCCAATATGGACTGGCGGAATCCGGTCGTGGAGATCAAGGTTCGTCGACTCTACTAATAGACTTAAAGGGGGGCCCTTGAAAAAGGGCCCCCACAATAGGGGGGGAAATACTCATTGTTTGTAAACGCTTTAAAGAGAGAGGTTTTCGTTCGCACTTTAGGTTTGAAAGC
>CAYUBU010000340.1:0-3525 GCA_964443105.1 uncultured Nitrospirota bacterium | reverse complement strand
ATGATGCCGATGCGATCGCACATTTCCTGGGCAACTTCCAAAGTATGGGTGGACACAAAAATGGTTGCACCGTTCTGACAACGTTCGCGGAAGATGCTCTTTATCAGCCGGGCCCCCTTTGGGTCCAGGCCCACCATCGGTTCGTCGACGACCAGCACTTCCGGGTGGTGCAACAGCGCCGAGGCAAATACCAGTCGCTGCTTCATGCCGTGCGAATAGCTCTCCGTCAAATCGTCCACGAACCCGTTTAGCTCAAAACAGTCGATTTGCCGATTCACCTCCCGATCCGCTTTATATCAGTGGAAATATCCTACCGGCTGACGATCTGGCCGTAGCCATTGTGGGGGCGCGCACTCCAACCCCCTACGGAATTTCCATGGCCGGCAAGATCGCCCGGGGGCTTGTCCATCTCGGATTCACGGTGGTCAGCGGAATGGCCCGGGGCATCGACACCGCGGCTCACCGGGCGGTCCTCAAGGCAGGAGGCAGGACCGTCGGGGTTCTCGGGTGCGGCCTGGACCTGGACTATCCAAGGGGAAGCGGAAAGCTCAGGGAGCAGACCTCCCTGCACGGCGCCCTGGTCTCAGAGTTCCCGGAAGGTACCCAACCCCTGCCCAGGAACTTTCCCGCCCGAAACCGGATCATAAGCGGCATGTCCCTGGCCGTGGTGGTAGTGGAAGCGGGCAAAAGGAGCGGCTCGCTCATCACCGCCAGGTGGGCCCTGGACCAGGGCCGTGAGGTCCTGGCCGTCCCGGGCCGGGCGGACTGCTCCATGTCCGAAGGCCCCCTGGCACTCATACGGGACGGCGCCTACCCGGTGACAAACGCGGTGGACGTGGCCCAGGCGCTGGGAATGGAAGGCCTGAATGCGGTCCCGGAAAACTCCCTGCGGGAGGATGGACATCCCCTGTTAAGGGAATTGGGCCGGGGCGCGAGGCTTCCCGAGGAGATGGCAACGGCGACGGGCTGGAACATCTCCCAATTACTGGCCGAACTGTCGCGGCTGGAGATCGCGGGCCTCATCCGCAGGGAGGCAGGGGGGCGTTACGCTCTCGTCTGACTCGGCAGGTCAGCGAGTGGGTGAGAGGGAGCTTGGGCGCATGGGCGATGGGGTGATTTTGAAAGCAAAAAGGGATTCAGGAGTCAGGAGACAGAGTCCAGGAAACAACGGGAGCAAGAGTGCATAAGTATTCGTAATATTTCCAAAAAGCACTTCCTACTGAATACTGGCTACTGACTACTGACTACTATTTATTCAGCCTTCCAAAATCGGGGCTGAATTAAAATAAGGTTGACAACTGGCCCCAAACTCTGTTTAGAAGCATGCGCAGAGATAGAGGAAAAATGAAACAGGTCTGGGGGATTGGGAGAAACGGGGAATCGGGGAAAGTTTGATGTTCGAAGGTAAATCCAAAGAAAAGGGTTTTGACAGGATTTACAGGATTTACAGGATTATTTCATAAGGACCTTTACAAACAGATCCTGGAAAAGAACCCTGTACCCTTTAATTTTGGATTTTGGATTAAGTTTGGAATCTGAAATATGGAATCTGGAATAAACAACCATAAAGAGAGCCAACAATGTCAAAATCTCTCATAATTGTTGAATCACCCACCAAGGCCAAGACCATCGGGCGGATCCTGGGCAAGGATTACGGGGTCCTCTCTTCCAACGGGCACGTGATCGATCTTCCCTCGAAGGAACTGGCGGTGGATCCGGAGAATGAATTCGCCCTGAAGAATCGGGTCATCCCCAGCAAGAAAAAGGTGTTGAGTGAGATATCCAAGGCCGCCAAGGATGCCGACAGGATACTCCTGGCCACTGACCCTGACCGCGAGGGTGAAGCCATCGCCTATCTCATCGCCAACCACCTCAAGCTGCCCGAGGAGAAGGTGTACCGGGTCCTCTTCCACGAGATAACCAAGGCCGGCATACTTCGCGCCCTGGAGAACCCGGGCAGGCCCGACCACCTCAAGTTTGAAGCGCAGCAGGCCCGAAGGGCCATTGATCGGCTGGTAGGTTACAAATTAAGCCCGGTCCTCTGGAAAAAGATCCGACGCGGCCTTTCCGCGGGCAGGGTTCAATCGGTCGCCTTGCGTCTGGTATGCGAACGGGAAAAAGAGATTATCGCCTTTAAGCCCGAGGATTACTGGCTCATCTTCTCCCACCTCGAGGCTAGCGAGAAACCCGACGTAAAAGCACGGCTGACCACTGTAGACGGTAAAAAAGTCGACGGAAAAAAAACACGCATCACCGACGAGGCCCTTGCCGGTCAGATCCAGACCAAACTGAAACAGGAGCAGCACACCGTCACTGATGTCCAGGTCAAAGGGGCCAGCCGCGGTCCGGCACCGCCCTTTATCACAAGCACCCTGCAGCAGGAGGCGGCGAGGAAACTCCGCTTTACGGCCAAACGCACCATGATGATCGCCCAACAGCTCTATGAAGGCATATCTCAGGGGGATGTGGAAACAACCGGCCTCATCACCTATATGAGGACCGATTCGGTGAGGGTATCCAAAGACGCCATCGCCGATGCCCGAGAGCAGATCCAGAGCCGCTTCGGATCAGAGTATCTCCCCGACTCCCCGCGGGGGTACCGCAACCGCAAGGGCGCGCAGGACGCTCACGAAGCGGTGCGCCCCGCCAGGCTGGATCTGACACCGGAGAAGATCGGCCCCCAACTGGAGAAGGACCAGGCGCGGCTCTATGAATTGATCTACAAGCGGTTTCTGGCCTCCCAGATGACCGACATGAAACTTGAAAAAACCAAGGTGATGATCGAGGCCGGGCCTTATGGTCTGGAAGTCGCCGGTGAGAGGATTCTCTTCAACGGTTTTACCATCCTCTACGAGGAGGGCCGTGATGACAGTTCCAACTCTGAACCTTCCCTCCCCCCCATGTCCAAGGGTCAGGACCTCAAGCTCATCGATGTTGAGGTGGAGAAAAAGACAACCCAGCCTCCGCCGAGATACACCGAGGCCACTCTGGTCAAGATGCTCGAGGAGAAGGGGATAGGCAGGCCAAGCACCTACGCTGCGATCCTGGACACCATCCAGAAGCGTAGCTATGTAATCATGGAGCAGAGACGATTTACCCCCACCACCCTGGGCATGGCCGTGAACGATTATCTTGTGACCCGATTCTCCCGCCTTGTGGACGTCAAGTTCACCGCCGACATGGAGGACCAGCTTGACAGCGTGGAAGAGGGTGACAAGACCTACCTGGAGATGCTTAACGGTTTCTACGCACCCTTTGCCGACGAACTTGATGAGGTGGAAAACAAGGACGACAAATACCGGTGGGGCGAGACCGACGAACAGTGCCCCAAATGTGGGCAGAAGCTCACTATCAAGGTCAGCGCCAGGACTGGTGAGTTTCTCGCGTGCTCCGGCTATCCCGACTGCAAGTTCACATCCAACTTCAAAAAGACTGACGACGGAAAGATCCAACTGGTGGAGGAGGAGAAGCGAGACGAGCTCTGTCCCGAGTGCCAGAACCCCATGGTCCTGAGACAGGGACGCG
>CAYUBU010000339.1:0-10186 GCA_964443105.1 uncultured Nitrospirota bacterium | reverse complement strand
AAGGTGCCACAACCGTAGGGATCTGCAACGTCCTGGGCAGTTCCATCACCCGTGACGCCGACGGCGTCATCTACACCCACGCGGGCCCCGAGATCGGCGTGGCCTCCACAAAAGCCTTTACCACCCAACTGGTAGCCCTCTATCTCTTCGGCCTTTATCTCGGCAGAACTCTCGATACTCTCTCTGCAGAGGAAGCAATGGCCCTCATGGAAGACCTGACCCGTATTCCGCAGCAGGTAGAGAAGATTCTGGAGCGGGACGAGGAGATTGTCGATCTGGCCCGACGCTTCTCAAACAGCACCGATTTCCTCTACCTGGGCCGGGGCATCCACTTTCCCATCGCCCTGGAAGGAGCGCTCAAACTCAAGGAAATCTCCTACATTCATGCCGAAGGCTATCCGGCCGGGGAGATGAAACACGGCCCTATCGCACTCATCGACGAAACCATGCCCGTCGTCGCCCTCCTGCCGAGAGACAAGGTTTTCGAAAAGGCCCGGGGCAATATCGAGGAAGTCAAAGCACGAAGCGGGATCGTCATCGCCCTGGTGACCGGCCCGGAACCGGAGATCAGCGAAAAGGCCGACTACACCATCGAAGTGCCCCGATCGAACCATTATCTCACGCCGATCCTCATGACCATCCCCCTGCAGATGCTGGCGTATCATATTGCTGTCCTGCGGGGTACGGATGTCGATCAGCCGAGGAATTTGGCAAAAAGCGTCACAGTGGAATGAGGAACGGTGTCGCAGATTGGGTATTTGCGACACCGTTCTTTTGGAAGTTCCATGAATATGCTGCAATACATCGTCTGCTACGTTAATCGACCTTCTCGTCACTGCAGCGTACTGCCAGTTCTCCCCTGACCTGGTGCATCCTTCCTTCTCCCAGGCATGAGATAACAGAAAGAGACAATAACTTGCCATGAGAATATATGATCTCAATGGTGTTACTTGACAATTGGCTTTTATGAATTATGTTCCTCATATGCTTGTGAAAGCGAATTCCCATCACTCAAAAGCAAGACGATTGGTTATATAATTACCAGGTTCAAGGAGGAGATAATGGAAAACATCAGTTTCAAAGCAATGGTTGTAACGGAAACAGCGGACAAACAATTCGTCCGTGAGATTAAACAAAAACAGATTGGTGATTTACCGCCGGGGGACGTACTGATCAACGTTCGCTATTCATCTTTGAACTACAAAGATGCACTTTCTGCATCAGGTAATAAGGGTGTAACCCGGGAATATCCGCACACACCGGGTGTCGACGCAGCGGGCCTGGTCGCAGAAAGCAGCAGTCCTGAATTTGATCCGGGTGATGAGGTTCTGGTCACCGGTTATGATCTTGGTATGAACACCTCCGGTGGATATGAAGAGTATATCCGGGTCCCGGCGAACTGGGTAGTGAATCTGCCCGAGAACCTTACCTTACGCGAGAGTATGGTATATGGAACCGCCGGCTTTACCGCTGCCCTTTCCTGCTTCAAATTGATTAACAACGGCGTAACTCCGGGCAAGGGTCCTGTTCTTGTTACAGGTGCCACGGGTGGCGTGGGGAGTATTGCGCTCGCAATCATGGTTAAATTGGGCTACGAGGTGGTTGCTGTTAACGGAATCGTCGATGAAACTGAGTATCTTCTCGAACTCGGTGCTAAAGAGGTTATCTCTATTGAGGACGCGGACGATAAAAGCGGCCGCCCTCTTTTGAAGCCGCGCTGGGCCGGAGCCATTGATACGGTTGCCGGCAACCTGCTCGCAACGGCCATAAAAACAACCCAATATGGTGGCTCGGTAACCTGCTGCGGCAATGTCGGCGCGGCCGAGTTTACCTCTTCCATCTACCCTTTTATCTTAAACGGGGTCAGCCTCCTTGGCATTGATTCGGTAAACTGCCCGGTGGATGTTCGCATGCAGGTATGGAATAAGATCGCTTCGGAATGGAAGGTGGATCATCTTGACAAGATTACAACGGAGTTGGAGTCTCTGGAATCTCTGGACGAGCGTATGGGGCTCATCCTGGAAGGCAAAAACAGGGGCAGAGCAATTGTCAAAATTTCAGATTAATTAAGGAGTCCAGGGGACCTCCACAAAACTATAAAATTATATGCCCAAATCGAGTCCAAGTTCTCCCACTATCTTTTCCCCTCGCTTGCTTGAAGTACTTACATACGGTTGTGTTAAATTGAGTCTCTTTGCAAGACTGGAATAATGTTCTGATAATCTAAAGCGCAATGATGAGCAAACGGTCTACGGCTTGATACATATCTTATGGGCACCTCGCTTGAATTTGGATGAAAAACAGGCTGCCCTTTTATATCGCGATTGACGCTTGATCAACAAAAAGATTCCGACTCCACCAAATTCCCTAAGCACTATAAGTTATTGATATTGTGAGGTGATGCTGTTTTAGCAAACGACAACCCTCATAATGGCGTCCTTCACGCTACGGAAGATTGCTTCAAGGCTGGAACGGTAAATCTCCCTGCGCATCCTGCAGGGTCTTGTATGCCAGCGCCCGGCTGGTCACGAGGAGAAGGGTTTCCAGAACCACCGGCTTCTCAATATAGTCAAACGCGCCCATCCGGACAGCCTCGACCGCTGTTTCAACATCGGGGGCCCCGGTGATCATCACCACGATCGACCGGAGCTGCCTGCTCCTGATTTCCCGAAGCAGTTCCATGCCGGTGGTTCCGCCGAGAAAGATGTCGGCAATGATGAGATCAAAGCGTTTCTCTGAGATTTGGTCCAGGGCTTTCTCGTAGTTCACGGCTGTGCTCACGTCGTGGCCCTCGTCTGACAGAAAGCTCGAAAAGGTATAGCGAATGCTTTCTTCGTCATCGACGATCAGGATACTGGCTGGCATCTTAACTCTCGGGGCAGGGCGGGAGATTCGAACCTCTCCCCGCCGGCCTGAACAACCGACAGGGGCCCCCGCTTTCCATTGTTGCAGTCCGCAGATCAGGCTCAATCCAACCCATCCGGCGCGAATGGAAAATCGACCATGACTTTGGTAAATTCACCTTCTTTGCTCTCAAACATTAATCTTCCGTTATGCTGGCTCACGATGCCATGGCTAATGCTCAAACCAAGCCCGGTGCCATCGTCCTCGGATTTGGTGGTGAAAAATGGATTCAAGACCTTGTCCAGCATGGCGGCGGGGATTCCGATACCCCGATCGTGAAACACGATTCGAAGACCGGTTTGACCCTTGACATGGACTCTTTCCGCGTTAATCTCCAGGATCTTTTCATCATTCACATCGGGATACTTCCGGTTCAATGCGTATTGAGCGTTGTTGATGATATTCAGAAACACCTGCTGAATCTCCTGGGAGTTTGCCAGGATAGGCGGCAGGTCCGCAGGGAAACCTATCTTTATGGAGATGTTGTTTTTTCGCAGGAACGTTTCGGTCAGCGCCAGGGTTCTGGATAGAATTTCATGAACATGATGGAGGCTCATTTCTTCCCGCCCGTCCCGGGCAAAGGAGAGAAGGCTTTTAACGATTCGGGCGATCCGGTGGCCCTCCTGGATGATGCGATCGGCAAGGCCGTGGACTTGTTCGTTGCCTTGAGACCGGTTGATCAGAAGTTGGGCGTAGTTGATGATGCCGTTGGTGGGGTTGTTGATTTCATGGGCCACCCCCGCGGCCATTTCGCCCAGCGAGGCCAAGTGGCTTGCCCGGATCGCCTCGGCCTCGGCCACCTTTTGTTCGGTAACTTCGGTCCCGTAAATCTGCCCAACGCCCAGGTCCGGGACGCCTCTAAACACAAAAAGAAAAATTCTACTGCCGATCTGGGCGACATGGGAGCGAATCTCTCCATCCCGAATACATGCCGGGAATTGAAAGGATTCACTCCCCGGGATCAGGGTGGTCACGGGCACTCCACCGGCGGCGCCTCCACCGAGAATCTCAACGGCGGCGGGGTTGGCCATGATGACCATGCCTTCTTCATCGCACCGGAGTACCGGCGACGGGTTCAATTCGGCAAAAAGCGCCATACTTCCTACCCGGTCCTCCGCCCGCCTGCGCTCATGCATTTCGTGGCCCAGTTCTTCAACACTGTTCCGCAGTTCGCCCGTCCGTTGCTCCACGATCTCTTCCAAATGTTCCCGGTGTTTTCTCAGCTCCTCTTCGATCATGACCCTGTGAATGGCTGTGCCGAGCTGCATGGCAACTTTCTCCAGGATCTTGACCTTTTCCAGGCTGACCCTCCCCTTCAGAGGATCTGCCACATGGATCACGCCACTGATACCCTTCCCGTCCCGAATTGGAATGAGCCCAACCGATTCATATCCCCCACGGCAATAGATATCTCCCATCGGGGGGATTTCTTTCAGGGTATGCGTACTGAGCAATTCGCTTATGCTGCTCGTGAAAAACGAACCGCCCTCCGTACAGTATGGCTGCTCCCCATGCGCCTCTTCTTTGATGCGGGTCCATATGTTTCCGTATTGCTTCATCAGGCGGGGGCCCTCTGTCTCGCAGAAGTCCCGGGTGAAGCCGACGTAGTCCCCGCAGGAGAGATCACCCTTCTCATTCAAAAGGCCGATACCGACGGCAGAGCAGCCGGTGAACTTCTCGATTTTAATCGTAAATTCCCGGAGCAGGCCGGTCAATTCCATGTGCCGGTTTGCCATTTCAAGAAAGAGATGAGAGAGTCGAAGCGCTTCTCCTGTCTTCTTATATTCCGTAATGTCTACCGCCGTGCCCAGAATCTCCCGGGGAGTCCCTTCGGCATCCCTTCTGAAGACGACGTCGCGGCTTCGCAGCGTACGCCATTCCCCGTTTGCGTGCCGCGTCCGGTATTCAATTTCCTGCGGTTTGTCTGTGGGGTCCGACATCAGTTGTCCATGGTGCTGCTCCAGCAAGGGTTTGTCGTCGGGGTGGACAAGCCTTTCGATCAGGCCCGATCCCATTTCTTGAAGCGTTTCCGGCGAGTAGCCCAGAACTGTTGATATCTGTGAGTTCACCCATACGTTACGCTGCTCGAACAGATCGTAAATATAAAGAATATACGGTGTTGCATCGGCGATCCGTTCGATCAAATGCTGCTGTTCTTGAAGGGCCTTCTCTGACTCTTTGCGCTGGGAGATGTCGCTGACCGATATGCGGAGCTGGGTGACGTTTCCCTCCCGGTCTTCCAGGGCGATGCTTTCCAGCTGGGCAAAGAATTCAGAACCGTCTTTCTTGCGGAGTTTGAGTTCGCTTCTCTGAAGGGTCTGCGTTTCCAGGGCTTTTCTTCGGTACAGATAAAATTCGTCCTGGTGTTCACGGGGGATAAACTGCGTCCAGCGCTTGTGGATCAATTGCCTTCTGGCTTCGCCCAATAAAGCGCTTCCCGTCAGATTTGCCTCCACAATCATTCCGTTCGGATCCAGGGTGAAATAGCCAAGGGGAGAAAAATCATAGAGATCGGAATACCGGTCCCGAGAATCTTCCAGCCTGATCTGCGCTGACTGGAGTTCTTCGTTCTGCATTTCCAGCTCAATCTGATGGGTCTGCAATTCGTGAATCAGGCGCCGGGCTTCCGCTACAGAGAGTTCTTCGACCGGCATTTCTCCCAGTCGCCGCAGTCGCTCTTCCGCCCGTTTCCGAAGCTGGGCCATAGCGCTGGATTTTTCCTTGTCCTTTTTCATGGATTTCCCAATTGGGGTCCAGCCCCGTCAGTCGGTTTTGTTCTCCGTGATGTCTTGAAAGGCGAGGAGGATCATCTCTCTCCCTTTCCTCACTTGTCTGACGCGCCGGGCATTCAGGAGCATGACCTTCCGTCCAATGGACGGGAAGTCTTGTTCCACCTTGTAATTGTCGAAGGAGGTCTTCTTCGGCAGAATCTTATCCATGAGTTCCTTCAGTTCAGGAATATTCCACTGCCCATTGCCGAGCTGGTAGAGCTGCTGACCCGTCGTCTCTCTTTCGGTAACGCGGAACGTCTTTTGGAAAGAACGGTTTGCTGAGAGAATGGTTAAGTTACTGTCGAGAATCAGGAGGGGTTCTCGTATCGTTTCCACAATGTCTTCTGCATAAGTCATCGCATCGCGCAGGTCATCCTGGACTTTCTTCTGGGAAGTGATGTCCGAAAACGTGAGCACCACCCCGTCGATCACGTTTTCGATCGTGCGGTAGGGCATAATCTTCAGGAGATACCAATGACCATTTTCATCCGGCACTTCCTTTACCTTCACCCCCAGCGTCTTAAGAACGTTGGCGGAGTCTTCCTTTAGACTTTGGTATTGCAGTTTTGAAACGATGTCGTAAATCGGACGGCCCCGATCTGTCTCAATCAGGTTGATGATTTTGGTCACTTCCGGGGTGAACTGCTTGATGCACAGATTGTCGTCCAGAAAGATTGAGGCAATTTTCGTGCTGGCCAGGAGATTGGTCATATCATTGCCTGCTTTAGATAACTCCTCATTCTTGTTCTGAAGTTCAGCATTCACGGTCAGCAATTCTTCGTTGACCGACTGCAGCTCTTCCTTGGATGTCTCCAGCTCTTCATTGGTGCTTTGCAGCTCCTCGTTGGCCGATTGTAACTCCTCATTGCTGGACTGGAGTTCCTCATTGGTGGTCTCAAGCTCTTCAATATTGGTCTGCAGATGCTCCCGGGTCGCCTTGAGTTCCGTTTCCAACTCCGAAACATGGCGATCGGTCTTGTCTTTCGTACCGGTTCTTTTGCCGGTTGTTGTTTGATGTTGCGGCGACGGCTGCGCTTCAAAGACGACCATGAGCAACCCCTGAAGGATGGCCGGTGCCTCTAAAGGCTTGACCCGTATTTTACAATGATGGGTTTCACCGTTCGTTTTGACCTCCAGACCGTCCTGGACACTTTCACGTCCTTTCTGGATGGCCGTACGGGCCAGGGCTCTTAGTTCAAGCTTCAATCCAGACCGGGCCATTTCAAAGATATTCAACCGGGCTTTACCGGGGGCCGGTTCGAGATACTTACCGGTCCGGCCGTGAATATAGAGGATGTCACCGGCTTTATTGATGATGACACAGGGCGGGGTGAATTCATCCAGAAGTATGCCCCGGGTCAGCTCATGGATATCAACTTTTTCGGCTCTCACGAGATGTTCTCTTCGAGCCCTCGGGGCGGGAATCTGTGAGGGATCCAAAGGAGGTTGGTCCACCCTGACGGGACGAAAATGAATCTCTTTGTCTTTGAGTTCAAAAAGCTTCCATTTCTTATCGATGACAGAAAAGACGTCGGTCAGGTCAGCAATGCCCTCGGAGGCACCCAGGGCGAGGATTCCTCCGGGATTCAAGGAGTAATAGAAGTTTGACAGGAGCTTTTTCTGCAATTCCGGTTCCATATAGATCAGTAAGTTCTTACAGCTGATCAGGTCCATCCTGGAAAATGGAGGATCCTTGACGAGATTCTGGTCCGCAAAAACGACCAGGTCACGGACCTCCTCCTTGATCTTGTAGCTGCTGTCTTTCTTGACAAAAAAACGTTTCAGCCTCTTTTGCGAGACGTCCACATCAATGGTATTGGGATAAAGACCGGCCCGGGCCGTCTCAATGGCTTCGTGGTCCAGGTCTGTGGCAAAGATCTGGATGGTGTAGTTTTGTTTGATTTTCTCCATGTATTCCAGAAACAGCATGGCCAGAGAATAGGCCTCTTCTCCGGTACAGCAGGCGGGAACCCAGATTCTCAACAACTGATCGTAGGATTTGCTCTTGAAAAGTGACGGCAGCACCTTCTTCTTGAGGGCAGCATAAGCTTCGGGCTCTCTGAAGAAATGGGTGACCCGAATCAATATCTCTTTGAAGAGCAGCTCTATTTCATTCGGGTTTTCTCTGAGATACCGGATATAATCGGCCATCTTCCCGATGTGGTGAACCGTCATCCTTCGCTCAATCCTGCGGATAATGGTGTTCTTCTTGTAACGGGAAAAATCGTGGCCCGTGTGGTTTCGAATCAGGACAAAGACCTTCTGAAGATTTTCGGTCAGTGTGTCTTTCGAAACGCCCGTTTTTTTCCGTTCTTCGAGTTTAATGCCTGTCGAAAATTTGATCAGATGCTCCGGCATCCGGTCGGCAGGGAGAATTAAGTCAACCAGGTTCGTGGCGATGGCGCTTCGGGGCATTCCGTCATACTTGGCGCTCTCCATATCCTGAACCATCACCAGTCCGCCCTCTCCTTTGATCTCCCTTAAACCGAGGGTTCCCTCGGTACCGGTCCCCGACAGGACGATGGCGATAGCCTTTTCTCTCTGGTCTTTCGCCAGAGACCGTAGGAAGAAATCGATGGGATGCCGTTGGCCATGGACGCCGGCGGGCTCCAACAATTGCAGGGCCCCGTTCAGTATGGCCATGTCCTTGTTCGGAGGGATGATATAAACCTTGTCCCGCTCAACCGCGATCCCGTCTTCGGCTTCCATGACCTCCATCTTTGTGTACTTCTGCAGGATCTCCGTCATGATGCTTTTGTAAGAAGGGGCGAGGTGGGGGACGAGGACGAAGGCCATCCCGCTGTCGGCGGGCATGTGGGTGAAGAATTGTTCAAAAGCCTCCAATCCACCGGCGGAGGCGCCCATGCCGACGACACGCCGCGGCTTTGCCCCCATCGGTTTGGTTGCTATTTTCTTTGCTGTGCGAGCCTTGGCTTTGGTCTTCGCTGTGGACCCAGGGGGTTTTCGTGAAGGCGCAAGATCTTTTTTGTTCTTGCTGTCCGGTTTTTTTTTCTTTTCGGCCATGGGGCCCCCGGGAGGGTGGTCTTTTTTCAAAAGGCTGTCATTTGCCGAAATTCTATTATTGACAGCAGAAAATACCAGTATCACGACCTAAAAATCAAGCAACTTTTCTGACTGAGTTGAGGTCGTATAGGCTGGGGGACGAAATTGTGAGGATAAATCTTTGAATTCGGTGCTGGAAGAACCGGACCGGAAGAAGAGAATCCATCCCACAAAAGAACCCGTGGTCTTGCAACAATTTTATAATTTTATGGACGTTGCCAAGAGATTAGTGCTGCGATCCCTGGGGGTTGGAGAGTAGTTGAAGCGCCTCCTCCGAGGAGGGCAGCGACCAGTCCATGTTGGACAGCTGCTGCTCCATATCGTTCATCATGCGGGGAATCAGCACTTTATTGAGACCGACATAGGAACTCGTCGTCAGCACCAAGAAGAGCACGAGTGTCGCTACAGCGGGCCGCAGCCTCGGAACGGTTCGCTCCTCCGGCTCTTCTTTGAACGCGAGATATCCGAGGAGGATGAGAAAGAGAGGCGGCAGAAGGATCAGCAAACCCCACCATCGACTGATCCAGAGATTTCCGCAGATCCTGACCCAGAGCACAAAAAATAACATGAGATCAAAAACCAGCGCCGCAAATATTAGGGTCACCAAAATAGGCTGGGTGACGACCCCCGGAATGTAGCTGAGCAGCGGCACCAGTAGAGGAACGCTCCACCCGAGGGAGAGCCCGGCAGCCCGAACCATGGGGACAAAGTTCAACATCGGAATCCAGGCCAACCATGAGTGAGGCACGTGGAGTTTTCGACAAATGAGATAGAAGGATAAGCCGTACAGGAGATGAAAGGAAAGAACGAAGGCAACCACCAAGGTCATCATCTGAGCGCTCATCAATTGGAAGAGCCCCGTTTGTGGAGAGGCGAACAAGCCGGACAGAAACTGTTCCATCTCTACGGCCCCTGCACCGCCTGCCCCCGGCAACCACAGGGCGCTTCCGAGCGCTGCCGAATCGTCAAGGGGAATAGCCGGCCCCTTGAACCTTTCGACCCTGCGCTCGACATCCTTGAAATCAATGGCTTCCACAGGCCTTTGGGCCTTGGCCTGCTCGGGGGGATAATCGCTGAGGTGAATCTCACCTTGATTGTCGATCCATTTGTAAACCGTCTTCCCATCAACCGTGCTGCCGATCAGAAGAAAAAGGAGGGAAAACGTAGAGACCATCAAAGGAGTTCGTGAGACGTTCATAGGATTCCTGCCCTCTGCGATGTTAGGTATGTATATCAATATTATAAGCCACATCCCCTGTTTCTGGTATTCTTTTTCGGGCCTCTCTTTGGGGTCGGACCACGGCAACTAGTTAGTGTCCATCCGGAAACGTTTCACCTCCGGATGGTTACAATAAATTGTTTCCAATTCGGAAACTGCCAATTTTGTGAAAGGTCAAGGAGATCAAGGAATTACGCGGAGACGTACTCGAGTACGTCGCACAAGTAAT
>CAYUBU010000338.1:0-9287 GCA_964443105.1 uncultured Nitrospirota bacterium | reverse complement strand
CTCGCCCTTTACCGGAGCGGTCGTAACCTGGAAATATCTATCACTCTGGCCAAAAAGATTCGACAGTATGTCTGTCCGCATATCGTTGGCTTTATAGGAACCGATAATTGTGCAGTCTGAAAAAAAGTCATCGCACAACATCCCCGTAATATCTTTTCCTGCGATATCCTTCATCGTTTCGTTTATCCACAGTATTTTCCGATGATTATCAACGAGTAGAATTCCGCTTCCGATGGTGCTTACCACTGTTTTAAGCGTTTCCTTCTCGGCACTGAGCTCTTTTGTCCTGACTTCAACTTTGCGTTCGAGATCCTCTGCGTGCTGCTCCAGGTCCTTCTGATGTTGCGCGCGCTCTTCAGCCGCAAGTCTCTTTCTGTTCACGAAGATCAGCAGTGTCGCCCCCACGCTTGTAGTCAGAAAGACCAGGAAAATGATCCATGAATGGTATTTTGTGGATGTACGCATTCCCATGGTAACTTCGGAATAGGGTGCCGATACCGCCACGATCCACCTCGAATTCCCGATATCTACAGTGGAAAAAGCCAGCACCTTGTCTTCCCCAGAGGGCGCAACGTATTTTCCATGATAATCGCCTTTGCCCTCTAGTATCTTTTTCTCTAAATCAAAGGATTTGTGACATTCAAAGCAGGAAGTGTCGGTCCTGTAGAGGTTCCGGCCGACCATGTCGGGCTGAGTCGGATGATAAAGGAGAGTCCCGCTTCCATCCATCATCCATGCATATCCTCTTGAACCTGATCTTAAGGGACCGAGAAACTCCCCCGCAAGGTGCTGTATATCAAGAGACGCGACTACGGCACCGGCAAGGGAGTCCAAATGACACACGGGCTGAACGATATAAAGCTTGTTCCCATCCTGTCTGACCAGTACTTCGCTCGGACAGGACAGTTTGAACGATTTCCATGCAAAATCCTGGTCACCGGGACCTGCCATGGTCCAGTTCCCCTTGGAAAAGAGGACCTTCCCTTCGTTGTTGAGAATCTTGATCCCCATTTTCCCCTTGCGAAAATCTTTCGAAAACCCGGTCGCAAGAGATTCATACAGCGTCTCATCGCTGATTCGCAACATGGACAGAAGTTCAGCAATTTTGAGCACTTCATCCTTGACCCTGTCAACAACAGACTTTATGTCGGATGCCTCTGCCCTCGCAAGGAGCAGCTGCTGTTTGTTGAACTGTTCCGCCATTTCCAGCTCGAATGTCCTATGAAATAAGACATTCAGTGCAATGACAGACGCAACTATAATTGCAACAAGGCCAATGACAAGAAGATGAGTCCTCATGTCATGTCCTTATCTCTACGGTGCCCGAAGTTCTCTTTCTGTCAAGACCAGTGTATTTAGAATCCACATCAACATCCCGTCCTTTCATTTGTTATTAAATACCCAGTGCCTTTATTCTTTTCCACAAGGTGACCCTGCTGATACCGAGCTGCTTTGCAGCAAGGGTTTTATTCCCTTTACACTTTGCAAGAGCAGAAATTATTTTTTCCCGGGCAGTCTGACCTTCACTGACTTCCGGCATTCTCTCATGTACAAGGTAATCCGGCAGGTCAGAGACTTCAATCGTGTCGTTTTTACACGTAACAGCGCTATGTTCGAGTGCATTGATGAGCCGCCTCACATTGCCCGGCCAGGGGAAATTGATAAGGGTCTCCATCGCGGCAGGACTGATACGCCGGATCTCCTTGTTATTTGCGACTGAGATCTTTTTCAGAAAGTGGCAGGCGAGGAGAGGGATGTCTTCTCTCCTCTCTCTAAGCGGCGGCACATTGATTGTCACAGAATTTATTCTGTACAGAAGGTCTTCCCTGAATCTGCCCGTATTCATTAGATTGCCGGGGTCCTTATTCGTGGCTGATACGGAACGGATGTTTACGGGGATCGGCTTATGGTCACCAACGCGCTCCACGACTTTTTCTTCAAGCACCCTCAGCAGTTTTACCTGCATAGTTAACGGCATATCTCCTATTTCGTCGAGGAATATCGTACCTTTATCTGAGGCCTCGAATCTTCCGATACGGTCGCTGACCGCTCCCGTAAAGGCACCCTTCTTGTGGCCGAAGAGCTCGCTTTCAAGAAGCTGCTCGTTCAGAGAAGCACAGTTCATCTGTATGAAAGGTCCCTCTTTCCTTCTGCTCAGTTTGTGTAATGCGTGGGCGACAAGGTTTTTCCCGGAACCGCTTTCTCCTAAAATCAGCGTAGGGGCCTCACTCAAGGAGGCATTCCGAATGTGCTCGTACAGTCTCTGCATGGGGACACTCTTCCCAATCAGGCCCATGAAGCAGTACTCCTGTCTTGATTCCTCCGTTATTTCCTGCACCTCCATTTCCTCCCCGTGAAATGATGTGATATCAGTCATCGACTCAACAGTGCCTATGATTTCTCCATCGGGATCCCTAATCACAAGAGCATTCTTTAAAAGGCGAACGGAGCTTCCATCAGCCGACTTTATTGTGCATTCCTTATTGAAAATGGCCCCGAATTTTATGAGCTGGGGATCTCTCCGGTTCCCGGTTTCATTTAAGGCCACACAGGTATCACAATCAAAAATTGAACATTTTTTCCCTATGACCTCGTGCTTCTTATAACCGGTCAGTTCTTCAGCCGCCCGATTGAATAAATGGATATAGCCGTCGTTATCGATCACCATGAGGCCGTCTCTCGTGGTCTCGAAAGCCTCAGGTAGAAACTGGGAGTTTTTTAATAATTTGTCTACCATCATACAAGAATTTGTCTATAATGTTGCGGTGTTAAGGCGTAAACAGATGATTAACCTAGCCAACCGCTTGTTAAGGGATGTTAACGATATTAACCATACTGTTAACAAATTAACGGTCATAAGTCAACAAGGAGATCATACGGCCCGGATAACTTACTGATTATTAAGAAAACCCGTCCTTCTTGTAATTTGGCACTTAAATTGCAATATGCTTAAGTATCCTTATCCAAATTTTCCAGAACAGAGAATCAAGAAAGCCCAGCTGAAAAAAGGATGGCGAGTTGAGCATGGTTCGTCTAAACCGAGGTAGATCCCTGCAAATAGCTGGAGAATGTTTTGGAAAGCCTATAGCGATACCTCGAAAGAGGCGCTTGTCTTGTTCGTTGATACCGCACAATATACAGTATGATAGCTCAGCTATAGCACAGCCTTTGCGCTCAATAGGGGTGACACTCGTGGGGGGTGACACCTTTCAAGCGGGGGCTACATAAGAAGGGGGGTGATATAACGCAGCGTTTTCCTCAAAGGGGGTGACACTCAAGGGGAGTGACATCTTCAACGGGGGCCACCTAAGAAAGGGGGGTAACAAATGATCACGCGAATATTTTTTATCGGTGTTTTCCTGGCGGCGCTGTTTGCCGCACAAACCTCTTTGGCCTTTAACCTCGATATTTGGGGGGTAGGCCATGTGTCGTACGATTTCTCGGACGACGGCGAGGACAGCAGCGACTATGTGGCCAGCAATTCATCACGCCTCGGTTTTAGCGGCGATCACGATTTGGGCAATGGACTTTCGCTCATCTACCGATACGAATCGGGTGTGGACCTCACTGGCCAGTCCGGAAATGATGGTAACGGTGGGGGTCCCCGCTCGGGCGAACTCTTCACCGCGACCCGCGATTCCTGGGTGGGGGTAAAATCGGACTTCGGCACACTGCAGTTCGGCAAGAATGGTGGACTCAACGAATGGGTGTACGATTTTAATCCGTTCGGGGACTGGGTCGGTGATCTCGGGAATATCTGGGGCGGCACCGGCCTGCCTGGCCGTATCAGCAGCCAAGCGCGTTACACGACCCCCGATCTCGGTGGATTCAATCTCGGAGTGACCTACGCGCCTGAAGAGGGTGTCGACGACACCGATATTATTCTCGTCAAGGGCAATTTCGCAAACGGGGATGTGGTTCCTGGCCTAAAGTTAGGTGCCGCATACATGAGTGTGGGTCAGGGAAAAAATGCACTTGGAAAGAGCAATGATGAACACACGGTGTTTGCGGTAACGGCAAGCTACAGCTTCTTAGACAAATATACGATCGGTGCCGGGTATCAGGCCGAATCTGATATCCCCAATGGTGTCCAAGGCAGCATTAAGGATCAGGTGGGCCTTTCGGACGACGATGGTCGTGACGGCTTCACGGTTGGTGGAACGGCTGCGCTCGGCAATGGAACGTTCAAGGCAGCGTTCACGTCAACGGGTGGGGACGCAAAGGACACCGATGCGACCCAATTCGCCGTCGGCTACGATTACAATCTTGGCAAGAACACGGTTCTATATATCGCCTATGCGTCGACGGACAATGATGACTTCGCCAGTTTCAGCGCCACCAATTACGGTCATGGGGACGATGTTGGGGTTGGGGTAGATCCTGTTACCGGATTCAGCCAAGATCCCAGCTCATTCTCGATAGGCCTTGTCTATAAGTTCAATGCGGCCCTGTGGCCCCGCTAGTCAATCGGTGGCGGGCCTTGGGACGCTGAGACGGAAATATCATCATTGGGGGGAACGCGTCCGTTCGGGTAGAAGATCAGCTATCGGGGGGTGATTGAGCCATCTACGCCTTAACCCCCCCCGGTTTGAGATCGTAACTCCGGGGCGATCTCAGAGCGTCGATTATCCGTGGCGAAGAGCGTATTCCACTGAAACAATCAAACGGCTCCTGTCGATTGTCGACAAGGTAGTCCATCGGCCCTCCGATTTTTGTGAGAGCGGAGGCCGTGTGGCCTGGTTTCACCAGTTTCACTAGATAGCATGGGGGTTTTCAGACAGTGCAAGAAAAGGAAAACCAAGAAGAGCAGAACCAAGAAAAGCAGAACATCGAGGCAGATGTGAAGCGGTTCAGTCGAAGGCAACTGCTGACAGTCGGTGGCCTTGGCGCGCTGGGCGCCCTGGTTTCCGGCCGGCTCCTGCTGGGGATGTGGGAGCTCGAGGCCCACACCCCCCCGGAATCCTCATGGGTGCCGCCGCCAAATCCTGACTTTCGGTTCGGGATGGTTATCGATTTGGGGCTGTGCATCGGCTGCAGGCGGTGTGCGTATGGCTGCAAGCTTGAAAACAACATTCCCGATGCGATCTCTCCACCGTACATCATGGTCTTTGAAACAGAGAAGTTGAGCGCAAAAGACTATGAACTTCCTCATGAAGGGTTGAGGCTCGGCAACAGGCTGCAATATACACGAATTCGCAAAGACAAGGCATACATGCCCGTGCAATGCAACCACTGTGCGAATCCGCCTTGCGAGAAAGTCTGCCCCACGCACGCGACGTATAAGGCTCCCGACGGCATCGTGATGATCGACTACAACAAATGCATCGGGTGCCGGTACTGCATGCAGGCATGCCCCTACAACTCACGGAGATTCAACTGGGTCAAACCGGAAATACCCCCTGATCGCGTGAATCCTCTGGTGCCTATCCGGACCCACGGTGTTGTGGAAAAATGCACGTTCTGTGTACACCGGACAAGAAAGGGAGAGACCACAAAATGTGTCGAGGTCTGCCCAAACAAAGCCAGAATCTTCGGGAACCTCAATGACCCCGACAGCGAAGTCTCCAAATTGATCCTGTCCGAGAGGAGCTTTCGTTTCAAAGAACGGATGAATACAGGTCCTAAGATCTGGTACATCAGGCGTTCCGGGCGCAGACCGATGAGATGGTACACACCTCTGCCTCCGCCGAGAAATATCCGGGGGATGAAGTCATGAAAGAAAGACTCAAGCGTCTCTTAGCCTATTTCAATCAGGTTGTGGCAGTTACGAAAGAGAAACTCGAGCCTCTCTTCGCCTATTCCAGCCAGGCTTGGAAGAAGACAGACAAGAGGTTTTATGTCTATCTCGGGGTATTGCTGCTCATCATCCTGTTGGCAGGGGTCAATTGGTTCCACATGATTTTATACGGGGCCGGGGTCACAGATTCCAGTGATTTTGTCCCGTGGGGGATATTTATTGTCGGCTTCGTGTTTTTTGTGGGCGCGAGCGCAGGCGCGACGATCATCGGTTTGATGATTTACGCCTTTGACCGCACCGACTATAAAGCCCTCGGGATCCGTGCGATTATCTTCGGTCTTCTCTCGCTGGTGGCCGCAGTGTTGAATCTCTTGGGCGACGTTGGGGTCCCATGGAGGACGTTGCTGATCCCGTGGGTACTCAGGAACATGACGTCCATGCTGATCTATACGACGTCCACGTATATGCTCTTTTTCATGCTGTTATCGGCGGAGCTGTACTTCGCACTCAGGATCGTGTTGGGAAGCAAGGCAGAGTTTGACAAGACGATGGCCAAGTGGTTGGCGATCGGTGCGGTTCCCTTCGCCCTTGTCGTACTTCACGCTCCGCACGGCGCCCTCTTCGCAGTGGTGAAAGCCCGCGAGTACTGGCATAGCGCCCTGCTCCCTGCACATTTCGCTGTCTCTGCGCTGGTGACGGGAACGGCGCTCATGATACTTACGACGATCGTGACTTCAACGGTCGAGAAGAAACAAGTCGTAAAGACGGATACTCTTGTGCATATGGGCAAACTCCTGGCCTTCTTCATCACCGTCAACATTTTCTTCGATTTCTTCGATATCTTCGTTCTGAAGTACAGCGAGGAAATCGAGGGAATAGAAGCGTGGGAGCTCCTCACGAGTAGATTCAGTCCTATGTTTGTATGGAATTTCGTCGGCCTTTTCGGGGGTCTTTTTGTTCTTCTCTCCAAGAAAGGGAAGACGATCAAGGGGCTGTCCGTTGCATGTTGTCTAACCGTAACGGGCATAATTGCATACCGGTATTACCTGATCGTGGTGGCGCAAATAGTGCCGTTGCAGCCAGGTTTGCCGCATGTCTACTACTACCCCACATTTACTGAGTGGTCCATAAGCGCTGGTATCGTGGCGCTCATCCTGTTTCTTTACGCGGTCCTCACCAAGCTGCTCCCCATGGAGGCACGCGACCTCGAGGGCCGTCAAGTCGAGCAATGATGAGTTGAGAGATTCTGCGGCGAGACCAGAACGAAAGGGAGAGACAATGAATTTTTTCAAGTTGTTGTTCCTGAAGAAGCACGTTTACTGGGTTTCCGTTTTCGTCTTCCTACTGGCCACGTTGAGCTGTAGTGGGGAATCGGAACACAAAGAGCGTGCTCCGGCCACCGAGATTTCCACCGCGCAAGCCGAGTACGTTGGTTCTGAGAAATGCAAAGCCTGCCATTGGAGGGAGCATGACTCCTGGAAACACACGCTGCATTCGAAGTTTCTCCAAGGCGCGGATGAAACCACCGTGATAGGAGATTTCGAGAGGAACAACTCCCTGAGTGTAACGGTCACAGGGGCGGCCCCCCAACAGGCTGGCACGGAAGCCGCAACCACGATGCGCAAAGAGGGTGACAAGTATTATGTGACGACGACCGGACCGGATTGGGAACCCCATGATTACGAGATCACGAACGTGATCGGTATCAACGTGAGACAGAACTACGTGACGAAATTTCCGAATGGGGAACTGCACGTCCTTCCGGTCGAATGGGATGCGACCACAGGAAAGTGGCTGGATTTTTACGGACTGGAAACGAACTATCCGGGAGACGGTAATTACTGGAGCGATTCACAGAGAATCTGGCAATTCCAGTGTGGCAGTTGTCATGTGACGGGCTTGAAAACGGGTTATGACCCGGATACGGATTCCTTTTCCACCACCTGGGTTGACCTGGGAATAGGGTGTGAGGCGTGTCACGGACCGGGCAGCAACCACATCAGGGCAGCAAAAGAGATTTTCGACAAGGAGAAGGAGACGATCGTCAACCCGGCAAAACTCCCCTGGAGGCTCCGTGCAATGGTGTGCGGCCAGTGCCATAACTGGGGCTGGAGCACGGAAGAAATCTCACCCTCCCGCGACGGTTTTCCGAAACGATACGCTTACGCGTACGGCTATCTCCCCGGAAGATCACTAAACCTCTACTACGTGGAGAACCCGGAGGACGATAGGAAGCACCATCAGCAGTACAACGAGTGGCAGGCAAGCAGCCACTCGGGCGCCGGCATCATGTGCACGAGCTGCCACGGCGTTCATGAGGAAGGCGCTCACAAGTCGCCCAATAAGTCCCAGACAAGATTGACCGGGAACACACTGTGCACGAAATGCCACAAGACCATAAGACAGCGGTCCGCCCACCGGATTCATACCTTCGGCAGTTGCGTCGCCTGCCACATGCCGCAAACCGTGGGACACGAGCGCAGTCACACCTTCGCCGTCATCTCGCCCGAGGAAAGCATCCTGGCCGGCGGGGTAGACAAGCGGGCCAACTCGTGCAGCGGCTGTCATCACCATGAGAAAACCCCACTGCAAAATCTTGTTGAATGGCTCGACGCGGCCAAGAAAGCGGATATGCCTAAACCCATTGCTGTCCATGGAAGGCAAAATGAAGAAAAAAATGAAGAGGAAGATGAAGAGAAATAGGTTGATGATCATAAAAACGACTTTTATCTGTATGGCTGCTATATTCTTAGCTGCAATCTTTCCTGAATCCTCATACTCCAAGGGTGAACCTGCTTTCAGGAAATCACAGTTTTTCTGCGGGTACTGCCACATACTGACCTATCCCAAAGTCGTCAAAAAGGCACACGCGTCATGGAAGGCGGGTAAACACAATGAGGTTCCCTGCGCGCAATGTCACTATCCCCCGGAAAAATACGGGATCAAGATGAGCGAACACCGGAAGATCCCTAAAGATGAAGGAGCCGCCGAAAAGGGAAAATCGGAAATCGACCAGATGAAGTCAGAGCTGGAGGTCGTGTCAAGGCTGGTGACGATCCTTAACATGGATGACTCAACGATCCTCAGAAGAACAAAGATAGATGACAACAGCTGCACGACGTCCAAATGTCATCCAAAGACAGGTGAGGGCAAAAAAAGCGAATACTGGGAAAAGAAGATCAAGTACGCTGAATATGAAAGGGACGATAAATCAAAGGGGACCGTTAACTTTGTCCATAAGGGACATTATGACAGCAAGAAGTGGGTCAAAGGCGATGTGATGCACTGTGCGACCTGTCATCAACGGGAGACCGAAAAGAAGCATTTCGAGGTATTAAAGGAGGGCTGCAACCTCTGTCACTTTGGAAACAAGAAGTTCAATGAAGGCCTTTCCAAATGCGACCTGTGTCACGAGATCCCGACAAAACCGCTCCAGAAACAGAAGTCTGAAAAGGCCGAGAAGAAGGAAGGGGAGGAGGAAGAGAAACCCATCACTCATAAAACACTCGAAGAGGCAAAGGTCCCTTGCTGGAGCTGTCATCTTGGAGCC
>CAYUBU010000337.1:0-3040 GCA_964443105.1 uncultured Nitrospirota bacterium | reverse complement strand
GCAGTTTCATCTCCATGCCCGGCGAAGAAGGCGCGGCCAAGGGCTAGACCCTCGGGGCAGTGTCACCTCGCGCTGGAATGCTCTGACAACCGACCAGATAGCCGGCCGCCTCCGGCGGGGGAGTTGTGCATCTCTTTTCGTCGGTCGGCTGTCTTTTTACCTCCTGCGGACCTCGGGCGGCGGCAATAGACAAGATACTCTTGCACCCCGGAAGGCCCGGTGGATGCTATTCTGCGGGGATAAACAGGGTGGGACGGGTGGGAGAAGAATTCATATGAGGAGGGGGCCTCAGGCCAAGTAAGCAATTAACCTTATTTTATAGAAGGAGTAAGACATGGCCATTGTAGTAAGAAAAATAACGAGAAAGATTGGGGCGCGCATCGGTGGCCGAGGCACCGAGTCTTCTACCCTGAGGCCCAGTTACGTTTTAAAGACCCCCCCCTGCAGCAACGCCTGTCCAAGCAGTGAAGACATTCGGGCCTACCTGGTTCAGATTGCTCAGACGGAGAACTACGACTGGAACTATGACGACGCCTTCGAGTACGGTTGGCACACTATTACCGACAAGAACCCCTTTCCCGCGGTCATGGGGCGCGTTTGTCCCCATCCCTGCGAGAGCGAGTGCAACCGGAAAGACAAAGACGCTGCCGTGGGCATCAATAATATGGAGCGATTCATCGGCGATTTCGGAATCAAGAAAAAGCTGAAACACAAGAAGATCAACGGAGAGAGCTACTCTGAAAAAGTTGCCGTCATTGGCGCCGGGCCCTCCGGTTTGAGCTGTGCCTATCAGCTTGCCCGACGGGGTTATTCGGTCACCGTCTTTGAGATGTTCGACAAGGGCGGCGGGATGCTCCGTTTCGGCATTCCCATCTACCGGCTGCCCGATGATGTCCTGGATGCGGAAATCCAGAAGATTGCCGATTTGGGCGTTGACATCAAATACAAGACGAAGATCGGCAAGGATATCAGCTTCGACGAACTAAAGAAGCAGTACAAGGCCATCTACCTTTCCATCGGTGCCCACACGGGCTGGGACATGAACATCCCCGGCGAAGATGCCAGCAACATCTGGACCGGTGCCGACTATCTCCACAAGATCAGTGCCGGCGAGAAGGTGGACATCGGAAAGAAAGTGGTGGTCATCGGGGGTGGGGATACGGCCATCGACGCCGCCATGACCTCCCTGCGGTTCGGTGCCAATGTGACCATTCTCTACCGAAGGACGCGGAACGAAATGCCCGCCATCGATCATGACATTGTCCTGGCTGAGGAAGAAGGGATCAATTTCGAGTTTCTCGCAGCACCCGTGGAGATCATCAAGAATGGCGACGGGGTCGCGACGCAGATCAAGTCGATCCGAATGGAACTGGGCGAGCCCGATGCTTCGGGCAGAAGAAGGCCGATTCCCATCGAGGGTTCCGAGTATACCATGGACGTGTCGTCCGTCATTTCAGCGATCGGACAGGCCCCCGACTACGCGGGGTTGGAGCAGTTCAAGAATGACCGTGGCTGGATAAACGCCGATGATTTCGGCCAGACCGAAACGGAAGGTATCTTTGCCGGCGGCGATGTTACGGTGGGACTCGGCATTGCCACCCAGGCGATCGGTTTGGGCCGCGAGACGGCGGACGCGATCCATGCCTACCTCCGGGGTGAGGAAATGAAGAAGCCGACCCTGCCCCCCGTTGTTCGTGCTGACATCATGAAGCTGGACAGCTATGTCCCCTTGGAGAGAACGACAGAGAAATTCGTTGCTCCCGAGGAGAGGAAAACCAACTTCAATGAAATCCGTTTCGCCCTGACCGAGGAACAGGTCATTGAGGAAGCAAAGCGCTGCTTGAGTTGCGGCCGGTGCTTCGATTGTGACAACTGCTATACCTTCTGTTCCGACAGTGCGGTGAAAAAGCTCGACAAGAACGAGCATCCCTTTGGGGATCATTATAAGTTCGCCCTCGACACTTGTCAGGGCTGTAAGAAATGCGCCGAAGAATGCCCCTGCGGCTACATCGATATGAACTAATTCAATGAGGGCAGGTTAAGGTCCTGTTGTGTCACTTCCCATGGCACCACCTTGCTTTAGTGGAAGTCCTGGCCGAACACATGGTTAATGTCCGAGGAGTGAGAATGGAAGAGATAACCTTTAGTGAGATTATCAGTTACGCGAAGATTGCGGAAGACAACGCAAAAAACTTTTACCTGGACGCTGCGAAAGGGGCCAATCTGGCCAATGTGAGAGAATACCTCGAGTCGCTGGCCGCGGAGGAGCAGACCCACATCGACTATCTGGAGGGGCTGAACAAGAAGATACAGGCAGGCGGCACGGTCCCGTCCATGGACAAGGAAATCCACTCCCTGGGGTACGCGGAGTTCATCAAGTCCGAACCCCTCGATCCCGATGCCACCCTCAAGGACGTGCTGGAAGCGGCCATGGTCAAAGAGAAGGAGGCGATTCAGACTTACGAGAAATTCGCCCGCTTTATTGACAATGACGAGGCTCGGAAACTGTTCAATTTTCTCGCCGATCAGGAACGGAAACATCTGAAGCGATTTGAAGATGAGTATGACGATCTTCAAGACCAGTACTACTAAACCCCGAATTATGATAGAGGTGAAAAGCTGATGTACAAGATCTTAGAGAAGAAAATTTGGTCCGATGAAGAGCCAAAGATTAAAGAGTTCGTCCTTGACGCGCCGGATATCGCCAGGGCGCACCAGGCGGGCCAGTTCGTCATTCTGATCACCGACGAAAATGGAGAGAGAATCCCCTTGACCGTCGCCGACAAGGATGTGGAGAAAGGCACCATCAATATTCTCTTTCAGGAAGTCGGCAAGTCGACCATGTGCCTCGGGTTGTTGAACGAAGGCGACCACATCCATCACGTGGTCGGTCCCCTGGGGAAACCGACCCACATCGAGAAGTTCGGCACCGTGGTCTGTGTGGGTGGCGGTATCGGTATCGCGCCGGTCCATCCCATTGCCCAGGTGATGAAGGAAGCGGGCAACAAGGTGATCTCCATCCTCGGCGCCCGCTCCAAGG
>CAYUBU010000336.1:0-2821 GCA_964443105.1 uncultured Nitrospirota bacterium | reverse complement strand
TCCGATACCGTCATCCCTCACGGACACCTGGATTTGAGAGTCATCGGATACCAAAGAGACAGAAACGTGCTTGGGATGGGCGTGTTTGGCAATGTTGACGATTGCCTCCTGTACGACCCGGAAGAGGAGAAGCTCAATCTTCCCGCAGTCCAGGGGCAACTGGGACCGGGCCTCGATCTCCCTGCAGCTTGCCTCGGCTTTCAGGGAGTAGGCAATCCCTTTGGCCTCGAGATGTCGCTCCAGCACCCAGCGAATGGCTGATTCCAGCCCCAGATCGTCGAGGACCGGCGGCCGCAGATCCTTGATCATCTGGTGGAGTCCGTGCAGGGTGAAGAGGCAATTCTCCCTCAGTTTCTGCAGTCTCTTCCGTACCTCGTGTTCAGGGGGAATGGCAAGACTCAGGGCGTCCAAAGACATGAGAATCGCGTTGAGGGACTGGCTCGTATCGTCGTGGAGCTCCCGTGCCACCCGCTTGCGCTCTTCTTCTTCGGCGGTGATGACCTTCTTGAGGAGCAGGGAGAGTTTTTCCCGGCTCGCGGCAAGATCCCGGGTCCGTTCGAGGACGCGCTTTTCCAGCATGATGTTCTGTTGCTGGATGTCCCGGCGAGATTCAGCCAGCTTGATCCGCATGTCGTCAAAACTTTCGGCTAGCAGACCTATTTCCTCGGAGCTCTCCACCTTGATCGGTTCGTCCAGATTCCCCTTTCCGATCCTCTGGGCAGCGGCGCTGAGCACCTGCAGGGGTCTGACGATGCTCCTGCTCAGGCCAATAGCGAGAAGGAGTGCGGCACCGATGGCAATCATGCTGAGCATGGCAAAGCGTGTTTTCAGTTCCGTGGAGGGAGCAAAGACGAGCTCCTGGGGCTCGCGGACGGTAATGCCCCAGGGCGCCACAGATAGGGGCGCAAAGGCGAGCATATCCTCCGTTCTTACCTCACCCGCCTTACCTTCTTCGTGGCAGCGGTGACAGGTGGCGACAGAACTCTCTTTCTTCCGAATCAGATTGCTGAGGAACTCGTTGTGGTCGGTTCGGGTGAGGATCCGTTTGGCGTCATTGGAGGCGATGACGATCCCGTGGCTGTCGATCAGCTCGATGAAGCTTGAGGGCTCCACAGGAATCGACTTGATGATACGGGTAAAGAGATAGTTGGTCGGATTGATCTCGCCGCCGGCCACCCCGATCATCTCGCCATTCTTGTTCTTCAGAGGGACCAGGGCATAGATCACCTTCTTATTGGTACCCTCCACGGTGTAGACGTCGGAGATCACCGGTTTACCTTCGTGGATTGTTTTACTGACATAGGGAATGCTCAGCAGATTGACACCGATGCTTTCCTGGTGGGGGTAATTGAGGACAACATTGCCGCCCTGGTCGAGGATGAAGATGCGGTCCGTAAAGATGGAATACTCATAGGCCGTCTTTACGGCGTTCTTTTCCGGTTCCCAGTCGCCGTCGGAAAAATCGACCCGGCCGGATATGGAAATGTCGTAGAGCCGGGTCAGATTGCTTTCCAGCATATAGTCGAAGTACTTGCTGATAATGCCGGCCAGGGTGAGACGGGTTTCCAGGGAACTCCGGATGCTGTTATTGACGCTGAAATAGCTGACAATGCCGAGGCTGACCAAAATGATCAGCATGCACATGATGACGATTGATATAATCCGTTTCTGCATATTTCCTGCCGGGTTGGATCTTAAACAACGGGTGACGGGGCCGCAGTATTGGGCGCTGGTACCTCCGGATTCCCCAATTTATACCACAACTTCCGTAAGATGACCAATCTGGGGCCGTTTTCGCCAGGTTGCGTCGGCTTGAGAAACGCTCTCAGCTGCGGATGCCACGGGATGGCGCCTGGAGAAGAGCCTGTTTTGTCATAATGCCAGCTTCTTAAGCTGGATTTATTGACTTATCGGCGATTGGATGGTATGGTTGGTGTAAAACGGTGGCAGTTGGGAACATAATAAGACATCCAGGTACAAGGAGACATGGCACTCTTTCAGAACGTATTATCTCGAATTTTCAGATTCGTAGGGTCCATGGAAACAATGATGGCACGCAAGAGAACAGTTTGCCTTTTTCTGGCTTTTCTTTGCCTCCTTCTCCCCACGTCCAGGAGTTTCGGAGAGGATCGATATATCGCAGTCACTAGCGACGTGGTCAATGTTCGGGCCGAGCCCTCCATTACGTCACCGATCGTGGCGAAGGCGGTAAGAGGTGATATTTTCCAGGTGATATCGGAAGAGGATGACTGGTACGGAATTGCCCTCTTTTCCGGTGAATCACGCTATCTGTATAAACCGATCACTCGAATGACAGCCTATGAGACAAAGCTCCCGAAAGAGAAGGCGGCGATCAAAAGGATCTACTGGGAGGTCGTTCTGGTAGAAATTCGAGCTCTCGATGAGGCTGCGGCTACATGTTCGGGAGAGGTGGGTGAATGTGTTCGGTTGGAACAGCTTCTGAGGGACAAGTACACGCTGCAACTCTTTCACAAATTCGGACTGCAGCCGCCCTGCTACCACCGTTTGATCATTGAAGCCGCAAAAGACGGTATCTCTCCGTAATAGCTACAAACCAGCTTCCCATTGCTGACACTTAGCCCCTCGGACCTGCTGCCCCGAATTTTGTCCTGCAGGTCGCCTATCTTCCTGAGTCTCTTACTATCCGGGGATCTGCGGTGCTCAGCGCGTTCTTGACCCTATCGGCCGACCTATATCCCGCAACACCAATAATTGACCGAATGGCGATCGTGGATTATATTTTGGGCAGGAGTAGAGCCTTGATTGTTTTATTAATTCTCAAGAACCCGGTCCTTCGAGC
>CAYUBU010000335.1:0-2525 GCA_964443105.1 uncultured Nitrospirota bacterium | reverse complement strand
GGACACGGCATCCACAGAAAGACAGATCCGGTCGAGTCCGGCATCCACCAGGGAGAGTGCGCGCTGCTCATGCAGCAGGATGCCGTTTGTTTGAAAACCGACCCAGGCGTCTTCGGCGAGGACTCTCCGAGCAATGGCGATGAACGCCTCGAGCCGCGAGTGCATCAGAGGCTCGCCGATACCGTTCAGGATCAGGGCCTGGAGGTGGGGGAAGGCCGGCTTAAGGGAAAGGAAGGTCTCCATCGACAGGTCCCCTTCCACAATGCGGCTTTGGTCGTTCTGGCGGACGCACATAGCACAGTTCATGTTGCACCGTGACGTGGTCTCCACAAAGAGCTTTGAGGGATAGGACCCGACGGACTCAGGCGAGTTATTTTCCTGAAACGAACTCACGACGTCTATACTCTATGGATATCTTACAGCATATCGCCCGCGCCGGCGTTCGCCAGCCGGAGGAGGTGAAAAAAAGTTTTCTCTCTGGTACACTTGCGTCATGGAAATTACACTGAAGCTTTTTAATATGCTCGTTCAGTATGGGCCCGACATCGAGCAAAAACAGGTGCCCGAGGGAACCACGGTGGGCGACGTCATCGCTATGGTCAAGATCCCCAAAGAAATCTCATTGCTCAGAATTGTCAACGGCGTCCACGTCCCTGTAGATCACCGGCTCAAAGAGGGCGATGTCCTGGCACTCTTCCCTCCGATCGCCGGCGGATAAACATCCACGCCCAAAGGACGTGGCTTTGGCCCCCCTCTAAGGGGGTTCCCCTTTTGCCCTTGTTTCAGAATCCCCCCCACCCCCTTCGCCAAGAAGCTGTGTCGCAATTGTCATTCCGGCCCCCTGTAGGAATTTATCCCTGCGAAGGCAGGGACCTAGATAAACTCCGTGCCGGAATCTCTGAATTTCGCAAGTACATGAAAAAACGAGATTCCGGGACAAGCCCGGAATGACAGAATGTACGTTCTTCATCATTGCGACACAGCCTCCAAAGGGGGGAGAGACTCACCCTGATGGTTCTCTCGTGGGTCGTCATTCCCCATCCTCCTACGAAACACTCCTGATGGCTTCAGGCAAAGCCATATAGACTCTGACCCGGCCCCCAGGACCGGGTTTTAGCGAATTAATAAACCATGGCTTTTGATTCATGGGCCGTTGGGAGTCAGGGTCACCGAGAGCAACAGTTCTTCTTCGTTGTCTGCTATCTCCTTCAGGAATCCTGCAGGCTCTACAGCAACTTCGTTCCTGCGAATTGAACGGCATTTCTCCAGTAATGGACCACGATTTTGGTTCAAGAATCGGGCCAAGGCCCCCGATTGGATAAGAATGCCCCGCTCCAGGAATCGGGGCCCCAACTCCTGCATCATCAGGTTGAAAAGCTTGACGCAAATAGTCCCCTCATGCTCTGCCACCGGTGCGGCCGATTCTTTGTGGGTGATGGATCCCCGAAACGATGCCAGTAGCCCCCCCCGTCTCAGCGCAGCCCCTGCGAGTCCCGGCATACCGGAGGAAAGGGCGAGCAGGGAGCCGTCCCCGAGGAGCGCTTTCTCCGTATCGTCCACCGGGCGGCCATCGAGCACGATCGATAAGATCCTGTCCCGCACGTAGTCCGGTTCCAGCCCCATCTGATCACAGAGAAAGGACTGGATACTGCAGCTGAGAGCCGCAGGAACCTGTATGCCGCTTTGGAGAAGTGGGGAAAAAAGGGAGAAAGCGGTCCGTTCAAAGGTCAGCGCAATGGACGGTTTGGCGTCGCCTTTTCGAGGAGAACTCATGGAATCCCCTGAAATCGTTGTGGGTTAGGGCTCAGGTTCATCACCCCAGGGCAAAAAAAGGGAGAGGTGTGGACACCCCTCCCTTTAACCCGGATATTGCATGAGAGATCGTCACGAGAGGTCGGAGAAGCAACATAGGCAAGGCGCAGCGAATTTTCTGGCTGAAGACATATTGAAATATTTCGAAGTCAGAAGATTTGCTGCAACGCCGAGTATGGTAGCTTATCCGGCCTCGCAGTAGATTTGCTCATGCAATATCCGGGTTAATTGTCTGCCGATTCATGTCACGACTACCAGTTGAAAACCGTGTCGAGATCCTCGTCTTTCACGTCAAAGGTGACGTTGTGCGGGGCAAATGCCTCCGTCTGGAAGTATCTCGGGAGCCGGTCGTGGGCCTTGGTGAAACCCGCCTTCTTGTTGAATTCCCTCTCCATGGAGAGCGTTTTCTTTCCCAGTTCCGTCACGCCGTCAGCAGTCATCTCCGTCCCGTGAAAGGCACCGATGATATCAAGCAGGGCCTGAAATGTCTCCGGCTGGTCCAGAATGGCAAAGGCGATAAAGAGGCACATGCCGGTGGAGTCGATGGCGGCCGTCGCGATCTGAAGATCTCGGGAGAGTGCGATCTGCCCTTCGGGCTTTAACGGATCGACATCACCGCCCACTTTCAGCACGTTCTGGGCCACGGCATAACCGGCGGTGTGGTCCGCGCCCATGGTGCTCGTGGCGTAGGTGACGCCCATTCCCTGTACGGC
>CAYUBU010000334.1:0-3742 GCA_964443105.1 uncultured Nitrospirota bacterium | reverse complement strand
GGTTCGAATCCTGCTGGGCGCACCAGACAAAGAACCGGGGGTACAGGACCGACCATTGAAAACGGAGACTTTCAACTGCAGCTCGAGAATAGAAGAGGTCGCGCGGTGGGCGCAGCCAAAAGAGAACGGGGATGAACGGTACATGGGTTTGGCCTTGGATCAGGCGCGCATCGCCCTTTCCAACCAGGAAGTCCCGGTTGGGGCAGTAGCGTTGTGCGCCGGAGAAGTCGTGGGGAAAGGATACAACCGGAAGGAGACCGCCCACGACCCGACGGCCCACGCCGAGATCATGGCTCTTCGGGAGGCGGCTGACCTGCTTGGGCGCTGGCGGCTGTCGGACGTGGTGCTCTATGTGACGTTGGAGCCGTGCGTGATGTGTGCCGGTGCCATGGTGCAGGCCCGGTTGGGAAGACTTGTTTTCGGCGCTCCCGATCCCAAGGGCGGGGCCTGCGGCTCAGAATACAACATCCTGCAGGATCATCGACTCAATCACCAGACACCGGTTACGGCAGGTGTCCGGAGAGATGAGGCGTCCCGCCTGTTGAAGGATTTCTTCACTCAGCTCCGGCGTGGTGCAGTGCGCCGGAGGTAGAGTCCCCGTTTCCTTTGATGCGGAGAGATGGCCGAGCTGGTCGAAGGCGCCTGACTCGAAATCAGGTGTGGGGCAACTCACCGGGGGTTCGAATCCCTCTCTCTCCGCCAGACGAATATTGATGTCCGGGGGAAAGGCTTTGGGGCCGGCAGCAGTCAAGACAGCAAGGGGATGAGACCCCAAGATACCTTAATGTGGTAGTAGCCGAAGGCTACATGAATAAAAGTGAAGCGGGGGACTGGCCCGCAGGAAGCGAAGCGGACGGCGGGGCAAAGTCAACCCCTTAGGGGTTCGACCCCAAGATTCCGCAATGTAGTTGCCGCCTTGGGCGGCAAGGATGTAAGTAAGGCGGGACGCGCGGGCTTCCGTAACGGAGTGAAGGAAGCGAAAGCGCACCCCAAGATTCCTAAGTGTTGTAGCCGCCAGAGGCGGCATAGAGATGTAAAGCGGGGCACGCGGCGCTCCGGAGCGCCGCGCAGGAGCGGTAAGCGTAATCCCTCTCTCTCCGCCAGACTAAGATTGATGTTCGGGGGAAGGCGTTCAGGTTCGGCGGGTGTTCTTACAGCAAGGGGGAAGCGCACCGCAACATTAAAGAGTGGCCGCTTAAAGTTCAGGAGAGGTGACCGAGAGGCCGAAGGTGCACGACTGGAAATCGTGTGTAGTGAAAGCTACCGAGGGTTCGAATCCCTCCCTCTCCGCCATGGTGCGGTGCTGCAATGGAGTTTGGTGGAATCGAAAAAGCCCAGGAGAGTTTCCCGGCCGACGGAGGGAGGGTGAGAAGCCTTGCGGGTTCGACCCCAAGATTCCCTGATTTGTTGCTGCCGTAGGCGGCATAGAGATGCAAAGCGGGGCACGCGGCGCACCGGCGCGCAGCGCAGGAGCGGTAAGCGTAATCCCTCCCTCTCCGCCAGTAAAGGAAAAGACGTCAATAATTTCTGTGCTGCAACGAGAGAGGCCAATGGTTCAGTTAGTCAGGAGGGATGCGAACCCGAGGAGAGGTTCGACCCCAAGATTCCTAAGTGTTGTAGCCGCCAGAGGCGGCATAGAGATACAAAGCGGGGCACGCGGCGCTCCAGCGCGCAGCGCAGGAGTGGTAAGCGTAATCCCTCCCTCTCCGCCACCGGGTCCTTCACGGCATGACTCGGCTGGTGGCAAATTGGAAGACGATGCGTGTCCCCCGTTGGGGGAGGCTGGTCATCCTCAAGCGCGAAGAGCACGATCGTTCTCCGGGCGAAGAGATTCGGGTCCTATGCAACAGAAGCGTGTGAACCGGGTCAGGCCGTGATTGGAGCAGCCCTAAGCATTGTCTTTTGTGTGCCATAGGGGTGCCTGGAGCCTCTTCGTCCGTAGAGCGATCGTGCAGTCTGCTAGAAGAAAGTCATCTAATGTCCTATCAGGTACTGGCAAGAAAATACAGGCCCCAGACTTTTGACGAAGTCATCGGCCAGGGGCATATTACCCAGACCCTGAAGAACGGCGTCGAGGCCAAGCGGATCGCTCATGGTTTTCTTTTTGCCGGGATGCGGGGGGTGGGCAAAACCACCATGGCCAGAATACTGGCCAAGGCGTTAAACTGCGAGAAAGGTCCCACGGCGACCCCCTGCAATACCTGCGAGGTCTGCAAGGAGATCACCCAGGGGTATTCCATGGATGTGATCGAAATCGATGGGGCCTCCAATACGGGGGTGGATGACATCCGGGAACTGCGGGAGAATGTGCTTTACGCCCCGGCCAGGGCCCGTTATAAAGTTTACATCATCGACGAAGTTCACATGCTTTCCAAGAGCGCCTTTAATGCCCTGCTCAAGACACTGGAAGAGCCTCCGGCGCACGTGGTTTTTATTTTTGCCACGACCGAATCCCACAAGGTCCCCGTGACCATACAATCGCGGTGCCAGTGTTTTTATTTTCGAAAGATAGCCTTTAAGGAAATCGCCGACCAACTGCTCGCCCTGGCCAAGGCAGAGGGTGTTGATCTGGACGAGGGCACAGCGCAATTGATCGCCCGGGCGTCGGAAGGGAGCATGCGGGATGCCCAGAGCTTGCTGGACCAGGTCGTCTCCTTTTGCGGCGATGCTGTCACGCTGGCCGATGCCAAGGTCGTCCTGGGGCAGATCGACCAGGAAATCCTTGACCAGTGCACCGACGCACTCATCGAACAGGACGGCGAACGGGTCCTGGCGGTGGTCGATCACTTGAGCAGCCTGGGCCAGGATCTGCTCGAGTTCTGCAAGGCATTGCATTCCAGGCTCCGGGATCTCTTGATGATCAAAATACTCAAAGAGCCTCAAAAGGTGCTGTCGCTGGCCGACGAAGAGATCGCGAACCTGAAGCCCCAGGCGGCCAAGATCGAAGAGGACCGGCTCCTGGCATTCCTGGAGCACCTGAACCGAACCGAGGACGAGGTGCGGCGGTCTACACATGCAAGATTCGTTCTGGAAGTGGCGCTGATAAAGATGACCCGCATTGAGCCGCTGCAGGAGTGGAAGGCAATCCTCGGAAAGATAGAAGCTCTGGAGACCCGCCTGGGCCCAGCCGGCGGTGGCCCCGGGCCGGCTCGGCACGGGGGAGCGGGCCGCCCCTCGGCGCCGGAATCAGTCAAGGGGGAGGCGCATGAGACGTCCCCGGTATCGTCCTCCGGGGCGCCCGCGCCCATCGATTGGGACAGCGTAGTGACCCGTGCCCATCATGGAAATCCTGTGGTCGGTGCCGTCCTGGAGCATGGCTTCCTGGAGAAGGAAGAGGAAGGCATGCTGGTTGTCGGGTTCAAGAAGAAAATACACTATGAAATGGCCCTGGCCAAAGCGGCCAAGGTGGTGGAAGTGCTGCAGCGTATCGTAAAAAGAGACCTGAAAATTGAATTCCGTGTTCACGAACCAAAAAAAAGCGGGCCCATGAGCCCCAAGGAGAAGCGGGAAGCGGTTCGAGACATGGAACAGGTGAAATTGCATCGGGAGAGTCTCGATAATCGAGTCGTCCGGGAGGCCCTGAAGGTTTTTGATGGGAAAATCCTGGAGGTGCGGGAATTCGACAAAGGGTCGAAAGCTCAGCCGCAAGAACGCGCCTGAGACTCCAGGGAGGGGTGGAGCCATGTCAAAGAATCTGCTGGGCGACCTGATGCGTCAGGCCAAGGAAATGCAGGACCGGATG
>CAYUBU010000333.1:0-2629 GCA_964443105.1 uncultured Nitrospirota bacterium | reverse complement strand
CAAGTCGTAGGCGCATCGAACGGAACACAAGGCCTGGAGCTGTTTCATCAAGGGGGGGTTGACTTGGTTGTTACCGATCTTTCCATGCCCGGCCTCTCGGGATGGGAGGTGGCCAGAGGTGTCAAGAAAGAGAATCCTGACCTCCCTGTTATCCTTTTGAGCGGCTGGAGTGTTCAGCAGGAAGTGGAGCAGATCAAGACATCCGGTGTAGACCTTGTTCTGGCCAAACCGTGCCCTTTGGATTCACTCCGTCGGGCCGTACACAATGTATTGAAAAAAAAGGAGAAAGAGGCGCTGGTTGAATGATGTCAGAAATTCTTATTTTCCCCCGTAAAAATAACGACTAAAATCCGCCTTAATTTGTTGCGCATTAAGTACTTTCATCATAAAATATATATATAGCTACCGAAAGGGCAAAGCCCGGGTAACCGGGTTGCGCAAAGTCACCTGTCCCGATTTTCAGGGATAGAGGGGCTGCCGAAGTAGGCTGAAGATACTCAAGGCTTGCGACCCGACCGGTGGCAAGCCTTTTTTTGTCGTGAGACGAGGGGTAAGTGATTGTTTTTGAAAGGTTAACATTTGTCCGGAATATTCAAGTTTTGCGCCGCTTTGACCGAAAAGGTACCTGCAGGGGAGCCGTTGCTGTTTCTCCTCTCCCCGCACGCCCATGAAAGAACGGCACGAGTCGACGGCGAATACGATAAAGAAGTCAATACCACTGTACTGAACCCCCGAACACAGGAAACGAGGTTAACCAATGGCTGAATCTACCAAGATATTGATCGTGGACGATGATCAGAGCATCGCCGGCCTCCTGAGTGAACTGCTCAGCGACGAAGGGTATAGCGTTAACACGGTTTTCCGCGGGGACGATGCACTCGAGGAACTTGAACGTAACGCCTATGACCTTCTCCTGCTCGACCTGATGCTTCCGGGAGTTTATGGCCTTGATGTTTTTCGTGAGATCAGCCAGAGAAATCCCGGCACCGACGTGATTATCATGACGAGCCAGGCCTCCCTGGAGACAGCTGTGGAAGCCCTGCGTCTCGGAGCCCAGGATTATCTTGCCAAGCCTTTCGAAGATCTCAGCATTGTCACTGAAGTCATCAGGAAGACTTTTGACAAGCGCCGTATTGTGGAAGAGAACGTTCGTCTGACCGAAAGCCTGAAAGTAAAGACGGCGGCCCTGGAAACATCGGTCCAGAGACTCTCCTCACTGCACCATATGAGCCGAGCCCTCTATTCCATACTTGATACCCGGGAGCTCCTTCAGTACTTCGTTCACCTGGTTGCCAGCGAACTAACGGCGAGTCGGGTTTCTCTCATGCTCCTTGACGAGGAAACGGAGGAGCTGACCATCGAGGCTTCAGTCGGATTAAAACAAGAAGTAGTTGAATCGGTTCGTGTGCGCGAGGGAGAAGGAGTCGCGGGCTGGGTGCTGCGGGAGAGAAAACCGGTCCTCGTGGAGGATATTGACCGGGATCCCCGATTCAAACGACGATTGGATGTTGACTACAATAGTGATTCTTTTATCTCCGCCCCTGTCGTTCTCAGTGTGCCTCTCCAGTATCAGCAGAAGATGCTCGGCGTGGTCAATGTCAACAACAAACAGGATGGGGGGCTATTCACAGAGGATGATCTGGAATTCGTCGCTACCCTGGCAGGCCAGGCTGCCATCGCAGCGCAGAATGCCCGCATTTTCGAACAATTGAAGGAATCCCATTTCCAGACCATCAGCGCCCTGGCCGAAGCGCTGGATGCCAAAGACGCGACTACCGGAAAGCACTGCGACAGGCTGTTGCAGCTTGCGTCTGAGGTGGGGGAGCGCCTGGGCCTCGATAGCGAACAGCAGACTTGTCTTCGGTATGCGGCGGTGCTCCACGACATCGGGAAGATCGGCATTTCTGAGGCCATTCTCCAGAAGCCGGGAAAACTCACCTCCGAGGAATACAAACAGATCAGGAAGCATCCAAAGCTTGGTGCCGAAATGGTAAAGCGGGTCAGGTTCCTGGAACCTGTGGCGCCCCTGATCAACGCCCATCACGAGCGCTATGACGGCAAAGGATATCCCAATCAGCTATCGGGGGAGGAAATCCCCATCGAAGCCCGGATCATTGCAGTTATCGACAGCTATGACGCCATGAGCTCGAACCGCCCTTACAGAGAAGCCTTGAGCAGGGAAGAGGCCATTCAGGAGTTGCAGGATTATGCCGGGACCCAATTTGACCCCCGGGTTGTTGAAGAGTTTCTGGCAGTCATCGACGAAGAGGAAGCCCCATCCTCGGCAGAGGAATGTGAATCCGAACTGGATTTGTCTGCTGCGAGAAACCTGGTGACCGAGGATCTGCTAGATGTGGATCCAAAGGTTTCGTAAGCGAGGAATGCGTGGCATTACGTTATTTTCTAGCGAGACGCTGTGATTGGAATAGACGCAACAACAAAAGATGCTTTAGAACCTGACAGGCCTAAGCCTGCTCGGGGAACTCTTTCCCTCCTGCTTGTTTTTCTGATTTTAGGGATCATTGGATTCCTGGTACCCCATCAGGCCGAGGCCTGGCCGGGAAAGCGTGAACACTGCCGCAATTGCCATACCCTCCAGGATCCGGACGCCGCTATCTTCACCTTTCTC
>CAYUBU010000332.1:0-9136 GCA_964443105.1 uncultured Nitrospirota bacterium | reverse complement strand
GCAGCTTAAAGTGCCTCTGGTGGTGGAAATGGGGGTCGGCAGAAACTGGAGTGAGGCGCATTGACTTTTTTTTCCAAATTGTGTAATGATTAGCGTTTTCGCTCCGGTCTGCTGAGACGAGCGTGCCAGCGTGAGGCGAGGGAGGAAAGATTGAGAGGCACAACCATTATTTCCGTCCGGAAGGGGGGGCAGGTGGCCATGGCCGGCGACGGTCAGGTGACCGTGGGGAACACCGTGCTCAAGCACAAAGCCCGGAAGATCCGGCGCCTGTTCCGGGATCAGGTCCTCGTCGGTTTTGCCGGCGCCACGGCAGACGCCTTTACCCTGTTTGAGAGATTCGAGGCCAAACTCGATCAGTTCAGCGGGAACCTGACTCGGGCGGCGGTGGAACTGGCCAAGGATTGGCGGACCGACCGGATGCTCAGACGGCTCGAGGCGATGATGATCGCCGTCGACCGGGAGCATTCCTTCATCCTTTCCGGGACCGGCGACGTGGTGGAACCCGACGACGGGATCGTGGCCGTCGGTTCCGGCGGGGCGTACGCCCAGGCAGCCGCCATGGCGCTGAGCCGCCATTCCGATCTTTCCGCCGGGGAGATTGCGGCGGAAGCGATGAAAATCGCGTCGGAGATCTGCATCTATACCAACCAGGAGATTACCATCGAGGAGCTGTAGCGCCCCATGAAAGAGTTTACCCCCCGGGAAACGGTTGCGGAATTGGACAAATATATTATCGGTCAGAACGATGCCAAGCGGGCTGTGGCTATCGCCATGCGGGACCGGTGGCGGCGGCTCCGTCTACCCGACGATCTTCGGGAAGAGGTCCTGCCGAAAAACATCATCATGATCGGGCCCACGGGCGTCGGCAAGACGGAGATATCCCGAAGACTGGCGCTGCTCACCAAAGCCCCCTTTATCAAAGTCGAAGCCTCCAAGTACACCGAGGTCGGTTACGTGGGACGGGACGTGGAGTCCATGATCCGGGACCTCACGGAACTGGCGGTGAACATGGTCAAGTCGGAGATGGCTGAAAAAGTCCGCGAAAAAGCCGCCTTTCACGCCGAGGAAAGGATTCTCGATCTCATTCTGCCGCCGCTGCAGAAAACGGGCACCACGCCTGACGGTCAGATCGAAGTGACCGGCGATCTGCGGGAGGACGAGCAGAAAGGGAGAACCCGGGAAAAACTGCGTGAAAAACTCCGGAAGGGAGAGCTCGACCCGAGGATGGTCGATATCGAGCAGACGGAAAGCGGCGGGGCTCCCATGATCGAGATATTCAGCGGCTCGGGCATGGAAGAGTTCAACATCAAGGACATGCTGGGCAACATGTTCCCCAAGAAGACAAAGCGGCGCCGGGTGATGATCAAAGAGGCCCGCAAGATTCTGGAGGACCAGGAGGCCCAGCGTCTCGTCGATATGGATCAGGTCAAAGAGGAGGCCTTAAAGCGTGTCCAGGAGTCGGGGATCGTCTTTATCGATGAAATCGACAAGATCGCCGGCCGAGAGGGGGCGCAAGGCGCGGGCCCCTCGGTATCCCGGGAGGGGGTGCAGCGGGATATCCTTCCCATCGTGGAAGGATCGACGGTGACCACCAAGTACGGCATGGTCAAGACCGATCACGTCCTCTTCATTTCCGCCGGCGCCTTCCATGTGGCCAAGCCGTCGGATCTGATTCCTGAACTCCAGGGGCGCTTCCCCATTCGAGTGGAACTCCACTCTCTCGGAAAGGCGGATTTTGTCCGGATCCTCACGGAGCCGAAAAACGCCCTCATCAAACAATACACGGCCATGCTCCATACCGAGGAATACAAATTGGAGTTCAGCGACGACGCCATTGAAGAGATTGCCTTGATCGCCACCCAGGTCAATGAGCGCTCGGAGAATATCGGCGCCCGGCGGCTCTACACCATTCTCGAGCGGCTTCTCTCGGAGATCTCCTTCGACGCCCCCGATGCCGAGCTCAAGGAGGCCGTCATTGATGCCGGCTATGTCCGGGAGCACCTGGCCGATATTGTCGAGGACGAAGACCTCTCCCGGTATATTCTTTAACCGAAGCATCCCGGCGGTTTCTCCCATGACGAGGCAATCATGAAGCGATTCATAAAGACAGCGGATGTGCTCATCGAGGCTCTTCCCTACATACGGAAGTTCGAGGGGAAGACGGTGGTCATCAAGTATGGCGGGAACGCCATGGTCGATGAAGAGCTGAAGCGCTTCTTCGCCCTCGACATTATTCTGATGAAATCGGTGGGGATCAATCCGGTCATCGTCCATGGGGGCGGCCCCCAGATCGGCAAGACCATGGAAAAAATGGGGAAGATCCCCCAATTCATCCAGGGGCAGCGGGTCACCGACGACGAAACCATGGATATCGTCCAGATGGTCCTGGGCGGGAAAGTGAACAAGGATATCGTGTCCCTGATCAACAGCAACGGCGGCAATGCCGTGGGGCTCACCGGCAAGGATGGGCGGATGATCCGGGCCCGGAAGCTGGTGGTAAAAGAGCCCTCCCCGGAAACGGGAGTGCCGGAGATTATCGACCTGGGCAAAGTCGGCGAGGTCCAGGAAATTCATCCCGAGATCATTCGGGCCATCGAGAAGACCGGCTTTATCCCGGTCATCGCCCCGGTGGGCGAAGGGGAGAACGGGGACTCGTACAACATCAATGCCGATCTTGTGGCCGGAAGCCTGGCCGCGGCCCTGGGCGCGGAGAAACTGATTCTCCTTACCGATGTGGCCGGAATTCTCGACGGTGAGGGTAACCTGGTCCATACGGCGACCCGGGACGATGTGGCGCGGATGAAGGCCGAAGGGGTGCTCACTTCGGGGATGCTGCCCAAGGTGGCCGCCTGCTTCAACGCCCTGGAGGGCGGGGTGCGCAAGGTGCACATCATCGATGGCCGCATCAAACACGCCGTACTCCTGGAGATCTTCACCCGGGGCGGGGTGGGGACGGAAATCGTTTCCCATTAGAGGATGACCAACCCATGACCATGTCACAGAAAGCCATCATGGCAGCCACGGAGAAATACGTCATGTCCACCTATGCGCGGTTTCCCATAGCCCTGGTGCGGGGCCGGGGAAGCCGGGTCTGGGACGCCGACGGCGTAGAATATATCGACTTTCTGGCCGGCATTGCCGTCAACGTTCTGGGCCATGGTCATCCGGCGGTGGTCCGGGCGATTCGGGAGCAGTCGGAGAAACTGATCCATGTCTCCAACCTCTACCACATCGAAAGCCAGTCCCGGTTGGCACAGCTTCTCGTTGAGAACTCCTTCGGGGACAAATGCTTCTTCTGCAACAGCGGTGCCGAGGCCAACGAAGCGGCCATCAAGCTGGCCCGAAAGTTTGCCAAGGACCGGGGTGAGCCGGAACGGTTCGAGATTATCTGTATGAAGGGCTCCTTTCACGGGAGGACCCTGGCCACCATCACCGCCACGGGACAGGAAAAATACCACAAGGGGTTCGAACCGCTGGTGCCGGGGTTCCGGCACGTTGCCTTCAATGATCTTGCGGCGGTGGAGGCTGCCGTGTCCGACAGGACCTGTGCCATCCTGGTGGAACCGGTGCAGGGCGAAGGGGGCGTGCATATCGCGGAGCCATCGTATCTGCCGGCGCTGCGGGACCTCTGCGACCGGACCGGGGCGCTGTTGATTTACGACGAGGTCCAGTGCGGCATCGGCCGGACCGGGAAGCTCTTTGCCTATGAGAACTTTGATGCGCCGCCCCATATCATGACGCTGGCCAAGGGCCTGGCCGGCGGTGTGCCTATCGGTGCCATGGTGGCCCGGGAAGACGTGGCCCAAAGCTTCACGCCCGGTACCCACGCCTCCACCTTTGGCGGGAACCCCCTGGCCTGCGCGGCGGCCGTGGCTGTACTGGAAACAATTCTGGCGCCGGGATTCCTGGATGGGGTGTCGGCCCGGGGCGACTACCTGAAGCGTGGTTTCGAGAGACTTCGAAAAAGCCATCCCGTCATTGAAGAGATACGGAGTCTCGGCCTCATGGCCGGGGTTGAACTCACGGTGCCCTGCGGCGACATGGTGAGACAGTGCATGGAGAAGGGGGCCCTGGTCAATTGCACCATGGACAACGTACTTCGGGTGCTGCCGCCTCTCATTATTGAAGAGGGAGAGATAGACCGCCTCCTGGAGATCCTGGACGGTCTGTTCCCTTAACCCGGATATTGCATGAGTAAATCTATTACGGTGTCAGATAAGCTGCCACATGCGGCGTTGCAGAGAAGAATGACGATATTATGAAAAAAGACCTTTTGTCATTATACGAGCTCACCCGCGGCGGTATCGAGCAAATCCTCGACCGGTCGGCGGCGCTGAAAAAGATGCAGCGGAAAGGGATCAGCCACCAGCCGCTCAAAGGAAAATGCCTCGGCATGATCTTTGAGAAATCGTCGACCCGGACCCGGGTTTCCTTTGAGGTGGGGATCTATCAGCTTGGCGGATCGGCGCTCTTTCTCAGTTCCAGGGACATTCAGCTCGGCCGGGGAGAAACCATTGCCGATACGGCCCAGGTCCTCTCCCGGTACATCGATGGGATCGTGATCCGGACGTTTAAGCAGGCCGACGTGGAGGAGTTGGCCGCTGTGGCCGAGATCCCCGTGATCAATGGCCTCACCGATCTGCTCCACCCCTGCCAGACCCTGGCCGATCTCTTTACGGTGAAGGAGCGCCTCGGCTCTTTTGCCGGTCTGAAGGTGGCCTACATAGGGGACGGCAACAATATGGCCAACTCCTGGCTGTACGGTGCCGCCAAGCTCGGCATCGAGATGGCCGTGGCTTGTCCGCCGGGCTATGAACCGGACTCAGAAGTCGTGGCCAGAGCCACCGCGGACAGCCGAAGCTCGGGGGCGAAAATCGTCATTACCCACGATCCCGTGGAGGCGGTGCAGGGTGCCCGGGTCATCTCAACGGACGTCTGGGCCAGTATGGGACAGGAAGGAGAGGCGGAACAGCGGCGCCGCGATTTCCAGCGGTATCAGGTGAATACCGACCTGACACGGCACGCCGACCCCGACTATCTCTTCATGCACTGCCTGCCCGCCCACCGCGGGGAAGAGGTCACAGCGGAGATCCTGGACGGCCCCCATTCCATCGTGCTCGATGAGGCTGAAAACCGGCTCCATACCCAGAAGGCGGTCATGGAGCTCTTAATGGGAGAAAAGCAGAAATGAAAGAGAAAGTCCGTAAAGTGGTCGTCGCTTACTCCGGCGGGCTCGATACTTCGGTGATCGTCCGGTGGATCAAGCAGACCTATGGCTGTGAGGTGGTCACCTTTACCGCCGACCTCGGCCAGGGCGAAGAACTCGACGGGATCAAGGAGAAGGCGATCGCTACGGGGGCCGTGAAGGCCTATGTAGAGGATCTTAAGGAAGAGTTCGTCCGGGATTACGTTTTCCCCGCGGTTCAGGCCAACGCCGTTTACGAAGGGGCCTATCTCATGGGAACCTCCCTGGCCCGGCCCCTCATTGCCAAGTACCTGGTGGAGATCGCCGGGAAGGAGGGGGCCGATGCCATCGCCCACGGTTCCACGGGGAAAGGGAATGACCAGGTTCGTTTCGAGCTGAGCGCCTATGCCCTCAATCCCGACATCAAGGTGATTTCCCCGTGGCGGGAGTGGGACCTCAATTCCCGGGAAGCCCTTCTGGCCTATGCCGAAAAGTATGGCATTCCCGTCCCCGTGTCCAAGGCCCGTCCTTACAGCACCGACCGCAATCTCCTCCACATCAGTTTTGAAGGGGGGATTCTGGAGGATCCCTGGAGTGAGCCGCCGGACGATATGTTTGTGCTCACCGTCTCTCCGGAAGCGGCGCCGGACCGAGCCGAGTATGTGGAAATCGATTTTGATGACGGCCTGCCGACGGCGGTCAACGGCAAAGCCCTCTCTCCGGCGGCACTCCTGACCGAGCTGAACCGTCTCGGGGGAAAACACGGCATTGGAAGACTCGATATGGTGGAGAACCGCTTCGTGGGGATGAAGTCAAGAGGGGTTTACGAGACGCCCGGCGGCACCATCCTTTACGCAGCGCACCGGGCTGTGGAGTCGATCACCCTGGATCGCGAGGTGATGCATCTGAGAGACGGCCTGATGCCCCGGTATGCCGAACTCATTTACAACGGATTCTGGTTTTCACCGGAAATGGAACTTCTCATGAAGACCATGGGTGAGGCCCAGGTCGGGGTCACCGGCACGGCACGGCTGAAACTCTACAAGGGGAACTGCACCGTGGTGGGGAGAAAGTCGGACCGCTCCCTCTACCATACCGATTTCGCCACCTTTGAGGCCGATGAGGTCTACGATCAGAAGGAGGCCGAAGGGTTTATCCGGCTCAACGCCCTGCGGCTGCGAATCCGGAAGATGCTGCAGCGCCGGCGCTGATCTTTCAGCCCGCCTTACTCGACGATCTTCAGAAAGTAACAGCACATGTGGTTGTCCAGTACCCGGTCGACCAACGCCGAAGGGACTCCGGCCTCCTCGATCCACTTCTCGGCGATGCACTTTTTCCCGGCCCCCGACTTGCATCCGAGCTGGTAGATCAGGACATCCTTCCCGCCGATCTTGATCTTTTCCCCGAAGGCGCTCCGCATCGGTTGATGGACCGCGCAGAAGGGGCTCACGCCGGCGCCCTGGCCCACCCGGTACTTGTTCGTCACCATGGCAGGCTTGTTGTACTCAGCCGTGAAGTCGGCGTAGCCCTCGGGGAGTTTTTCGAATACCTGGGTATAGTTTTTTATGGATGGCGCGAAAGGACACTCCTTCAGGCCGAAAACAAAGTTACCCACGTGGGAGGCTTGGCCTTCAATCATGGCAATCGGCGTCTTGGCCTCGTCGGCGGCCCGCAAATAGTCTTCAAAAGAGGCATAGTGGACGACGGAGAGGTTCTCTGCCGTGTTGATGGCGTTTCGAATCAATGTCCCCTTGGCGTTGGCAGCACCGCTCTGTCGAATCAGGACTTTGATCATGTCGAGAAAACTGATGTGTGAAATATCCAGAATCGTTGCTTCCGGCATGGTATACCCCCGTAAGGTTTTAGAAGACACCTGTGGTCATCAGCTCTTTGGTGTGCTTCTTGATCTTGACCCGAATTAATCCGAGATTGGAGCCTCTCTCTGCCACCACCACGATAAAGGCGTCATCCCCGACGGGAGAGAAGATCACCGGTCCGTTTTCGTATTCGATCATCACCATTTCGACCCCGCCCCGATCGATTTCCCGTCCCATCGACTCCGACGCCCCGAAGCCACCCGCGGCAATGGCCCCGATCATCTCCGCATCCATGCCGGTGGTGCTGATACTGTCGATCAAAAAACCGTCCTGTCCCACAAGGCATACCGCTTTAACCCCCTCCAATTGTGCCAGGTGACCCAGTACTTCCTTCAAATGCTCCATATCTCTCTCCTTCTCCAGATCCGCTATGCTGCCGGAAGGTTCCGCAGGGCAAACCGCCGGGCGGTTTGGTTCTTCCCATGGCGGGAAGGCCGTGTCGGCGTCCTGCACCGATCGTTCGTTTCTTTGTCTCGCGTTGGTTTCATCCTGAATTCGGCAAACATCCATCATGAGATGGCTGAGCAGCGCGTCGACCCTTCCTTCGGTGCCGCTTCGGAGCCCTCCGATTTGGATGTTCGTTTCATCCCAGGAGAGGATTTCGTATGCCGCGTCCATCGGCGGCAAGGCGCCCATTTTCCCGTCCACCAATCGGCCGTCACGGATGTAGAGAAAACCCACTTTTTCCCGGGACTGAATCTTCAGGGCACAGGTTTTCTTTTCCATCTCCACCAGCTGAAGGAAACCGGGCAATGTGACGCCATTGATGCTCCCCTGGTGGAAGGCCTCCAGTTCGCCGACGATAATATTGGCCAGTCGTTCAAAATCGATTGGTTTTTCCAGATAATGGAAGGCGCCGAGCCGGCGAATCCGGGTCTCGATGCCCGGTGTTCCAAAGGCGGTCATGACGATGACCGGGATGGAGGGAAAGCGGGTGCTCAGGTGTGCCAGAAGCTCGAATCCGTCCATTTCGGGCATCTTCAGGTCGGTGGCCACCAGGTGAATCGGAGTGGTTTCCAGAATTTCAGCGGCGACCTTGCCGTTTTCCGCGGTGACGACGTGCAGGTTGGACGCGTAGGCGCTGAGGCCATCGGCGGCACTCTGGAGAAAGGGAACCTCGTCATCAACGATCAACACATTCTTCTTGGAGACTCGCATCATCGCCTCTTGACTTTGCCCGGCCGGGGCCGCGGCGCTTCTTCCGGCGGGAAACACCGGATACCGGGGGTGCGCCGGGATGCCCGCTTCATGGCAGAACGGCGACGCCGCCCGTGCATCAGGTCCTGACTCTTGAATAGACTGCTCTCTCCTTTTTGCCACTGGGCAGGGAGAGTTCAACAGTGGTACCGATGTGCTTCGTGCTCTTGACCGCAATGGTACTGTTCATTTTAGAGAGCATCTTTCTGCAGATAACGAGTCCCAGACCATTGCCGTGAATCTTGTTCGTACAAAAGGGTTTGAAAAGATCCCGGAGCTGTTCGTCCCCCATGCCGCTCCCGTTATCCGCGATGGTGATCGTCGTTTCTTCGCCCTGGGTGGTCACGGCGATAGCGATCTTTGGTTCCTTTCTCTTTTCCAGGGCATCCACTGAATTGGTCACCACGTTGAGCATGACCTGTTGCAGTGCCCGGGGGTCGGCGAAAACCGTTTTTGCCTCGGGGGCAATCTCTATCCCGATGGCGATCCCTTTTTGCGTCAGGTCTTGGGTGATCAGAAGGAGGAAGTCGGCCATAAAGGACTCAAGATCCACCCTGGTGCTTCTGGGACTTTCAAACATATTGAAATTTTTGAGCGAATGAAGTAGATATTCAACGCGGCAGACTTCCGCCTGCGCTCGCTCGATGTACTCGAGAACGGTGGTCCTGGAAAATTGATCCAGGTTCCTGGCCAGAACCGCGAGGGTGGTTTTCATGGAGTTGATGGGGTTGCCGATTTCGTGCCTCACCCCGGAGAAGATGTAGCCGATATTGTTCATGGTGTCCACCGCTTCGGCGATCGACTCGAGCCGCAGCTTTTCCGTAATGTCGAGCATAAAGATGCACATGTACTGGCTGGAAAAGGGATAGGCCGTATA
>CAYUBU010000331.1:0-3403 GCA_964443105.1 uncultured Nitrospirota bacterium | reverse complement strand
CGGAGCGATTCCCTGTCTCTGCTTATTCGAGCAAGGAGGTTCAGAGATTCGACGAGATTGGCGCCGGAGCGCTGGGTCTGGGCCATCGTGTAGAGAGCGAGAGGCAGGGATCGTCTCGAGAATTTTCCCGCAGCTTCTTCCAGGGCCAGATCCAGGGACTGCCCAGCCTTTACCTGGGTCAGTATAGAGGAGAAGAGTTTGGCGGATGGGTTGCTTTGCAGGCGCCCGACTGTTTCCAGTGATTGTTGAAGGCTGAATCCCGCTGACAGCCCGCCCGCGATCCGTTCAAGGATCTCGGGCAATGTTTTTTCCAGTTTCCTCTCGGTTCGACGACCGCAGGTTTTACCATCCGGATTATAAGTAGTTCTCTGCGAGGCTATGAAAAAATACAGGGCTCCTGACAACCCCCCAAAAAACAGGGAAGCGCAGATATCCAGACCGTTCATCTCTGGTTGCTCCTCGTGTCTGCATCCTAAAGGTAGTTGCGTGCTGCGTTCTGGAGAAAAGCAGGCTGCAGCCCCGTTGACCGCAATGTTTCCCTCCCATCGGTATTTACTGTTTTGAATAGATCCTGAGTGAGGATCTGTTCCCCTTCCAATCTATCCACTTCAACGATCCTGCTGACCTTTCGGTCTCCATTGCGAGTACGTGTCAGCTGAACAATGATCTGAACCGCGGATGCCACCTGTTCTCTGATGACCCGGTGAGGTATTTTCAGATCAGCCATCAGCGCCATGGTTTCAATTCGCTTCAAAGCACTCCGAGGGGAGTTTGCGTGACATGTGGTCATGGAGCCTTCATGGCCCGTGTTCATGGCCTGGAGCATATCCATTGCCTCCCCTCCTCTGCACTCTCCGACAATTATCCTGTCGGGTCTCATCCGGAGGCTGTTTTTTACCAAGTCCCGTGGCGTTATCTCTCCCTTCCCTTCAAGGTTGGGAGGCCTTGTCTCCAGCCGGATGACGTGGTCCTGATTCAGGTTCAACTCAGCCGCATCCTCAATGGTGATGATGCGTTCCTCCTTCGGTATGAAGGAGGCGAGGGTGTTTAAAAGGGTTGTTTTACCTGTTCCGGTTCCACCTGAGATCAGGATGCTCTTTCTCGCGGACACGGCCTGGTTGAGGAGATCGGAGGATTCATTAGTCAGGGTTCCTTTCTCAATGAGTTTGTCGATATCCAGTCTTTCATTAGGGAATTTTCTTATGGTCAGCACTGGACCTGTGATAGAAACAGGAGGTATCACCACATTAACTCTCGATCCGTCAGGGAGTCTGCCGTCCGCGTATGGTGACGATTCGTCCACTCTGCGGCCCAATGGTGCAAGGATCCTTTCAACAACCGTCATCAGAGCTTGATTCGTAGGGAAGACGGAATCCTTTCGGGTTAGCCTTCCGGCTCTTTCCAGATAAACACAGTCATTGCCGTTGACCATGATCTCGTCAATGGTAGGGTCCCTGAGCCACTCTTCCAAAGGTCCCAGCCCCATAGCGTATTTAAAGGCTTTTTCGGTTAGATGCTCAGCGCTCTGCGGGTCTGCATGAGCCGGTATCAGTTCTACAATTTTCGCATGAAGGCATTCCTCCACCTGGGCAGCGAGAGTATTGTGGCAGGTGTCAACTGTCTGAAATTCGGCATCCAGAAGATCTGGCAAAGAGTCCATTGCCTCCCTGATTATGGCACCCTCCGTTAAATGGGGAATGTCGTAATCAAAAGCACGCTCCGAATCGGATTCAGAAGCTTTCGGTGCACGACATAGACAGAAGGAGTAAGGGCCAACCCTTACCTGCTGGTCACTGTGGAAGGTCGTTAATCCTTCAATCGTCAGGCCATCCAGGTAAGTGCCATTGGCACTCCCGCGATCTTCGATAGTGAAGTGGGATTTGCCCTCTACAGAAATTATTCGAGCGTGTTTTCTGGAAACCGAGGGATGGTTCAGGGTGAGATCAGCTGTGTCCTCGCGGCCTATCTCAATTGTGTTATTATTGATTCGGATTCTCTGACTTTTAACTTCCGGTGTCTGAAATGTCGCGATCAGGTCCATTTAACATACCTCAGATTCCCGGGGACGGCAGGCCCGTCCCCGGGGCAGGATTTACCTGGATGGAATTGCTATTAGCTCCCTGACGCTTTCAAGCAGCCGCGGACCTATTCCCGGGACAGCCAGGAGACCATCGATACTGGCAAAGGGCCCGTTTTCCGCTCTGAAGGAGACAATAGCGTCCGCCTTTACAGAACCGATTCCCGGAAGTGTTGCCAGGGTCTCCGGTCCGGCACTGTTAAGGTCCATGGGGGTTGAAATACCCGGTTCCGCAGCTGCAGTTGCAGCGGGCAGCCCGGCAGCGGTTACCAGACAAGCCACCATCAGCCCCATTAGAAAAATTCCCTTCATCGAATTTCTGATTTGCATCACTTTCTCCTTTCATTATGGCCGATGCTCACTTCTGATCCTTGTCGAAATCCGTCGACGGCCAATCACGGTCTCCCAAAGAATCTTGAGCAACGGTCAGTTGGGGTGTCAGGAAGACGATCAATTCTGTCTCCCTCTTCTGAAAACTTTCTGACTTGAACAGCTCCCCGAGTATGGGGATGTCGCCAAGCAGGGGAACTTTTTTCACATTCTTGGCGTCATCGGTCTTTACTAATCCGGAAAGAACAACGGTCTGTCCTTCTATGAGGCTGAGAGATGTCGTTATCTTCCTGGTTAAAATGCCCGGAATCCCTTCAACGGAGTTGGCTTCGTCAACCATGCTGACCTCAGATGTGACCAGAACGTCGATCTGCCGCCTGGAGTCAACCTCCGGGGCTACTTCCAGGATAATTCCATACCGTTTCCAGGTGACCGTGATATTGCCATCGTCATCTGTTCGAGGAATCGGGATCTCTCCACCTGCCAGAAAGGAAGCCTTTTCCCCCGAGCGGCAGACGAGTCGCGGTTTTGAGATAATTCGAGCTTTTCCGTGTTGTGCAAAGGCGTTAACAACGACTTCCAGGGATTGATCAGGGGAAAGCTGGTGGAGTCTGATACCGGTGGGGTCAGTAAATGTGAGTGATGCAGGCCATGCTACTCCGAGATCCTGCAATGTCTGGCGGTTTATCTCGGTGAAATTCACCTCGAAGGTCACCATTCTTGAATCCCCCGCATTTCCCCGGGTTCCATTGAGAAATGGGATGCTGTAAGCCTCACAGATCTTTCCGACCCGTTCCACATCCTCGGGAGAGTAGGGAATCCCTGTGAGAAACAGCTTTTTACCCACGACCTTCATTTCAAGGTCTGTGATACCCTGTTCCAGCATCGTTCTTTGGATAAATTCCGCCGCCACCTCCAGGGTTTCCCGGTGGAGGGTACAGAGGCTGACCACTCCGCTCAGTGATCTGGAAATCTCTCCGACCCTTTTGAGATCTT
>CAYUBU010000330.1:0-2730 GCA_964443105.1 uncultured Nitrospirota bacterium | reverse complement strand
CGCTTTTGCCCGGAAGCGTTCCTGATTCTCTTGAACCTGCTATCGTCCCGGGGGATCTCAAAGGTTCCTCGGGTTTTTTTTTGACTCGATTCTACCTGAATTTCTCTTACCACCGATTGCCGTCTTTCCCAGGCCCCTCTCGCTCAGGAAACAGTCCATTGTGAAGTCGCCATGCGATTAGTATGGATGGGGAGCCATTCTTTTGTTTTGACACAGGGAGCGGGTTTCGTGTCAATATGCCAAAATTGTAGACAAAAAAGATGTATTATTACAATAGTGTAGAATAAAATAGTTAATAAAGATATTGAAGTAATGTGATTTGCGAATGTGTGGCTATTGGTTGTTGTCGGAACCCTTCTAGAGGAGAAGAGGACGTGGCAGCCTGACAGCTTGGGGGTGCTAGGCCTGTTACCCCGGTCTCGTCGATGACGGCAATTTCGAGCCTGAGATTTCGGTGGTTCTCCTGCCTGAGGATAAAGTGGCCGGCCGGTTTGAATACCGTTGGAATCCCCATGAGAAGGGGAACTTGAGTGGTGCTGTAGACCGCGTGACTCTAGAGGCAGCCGATTGGTTTGATTTCTTCATCGGATATTTCCCCACGCCGGGGCTCGTTAGACTAATTCGGCCAGATTGTCGACCGTAAGGTGAACATCTCTTTCTCGATGAACATGGAAATGGATTCCTGGACTACGGGTATCTGTAATTCATGCTGGGGACGGATGATCAGCCGTCCCCAGCACGTGTCTCGCCTGTTGGCACCACGATCCCTCCTGTTCCATGCTGTTTGCACGACACGATTCCAACCATAAATACCTTGATTTTGCTGAGGAGTTCTGTTAGTTTTCTTGTGTTTTTGTCTGCAGTTGGACCGACTCAAACGCGTCTGTGATTCACGGGGTGGACGGATGATCGATCTGCATACTCACACGCTCTTCAGTGACGGCGTACTGCTCCCCTCAGAGTTGGCCCGCCGGGCCCAGGTGGCGGGGTATGACACCATCGCTTTTACGGACCATGCGGACCATTCCAACCTGGGCCATATTCTGGAGAACATCTCCCGGCTCTGCGCGGTGTGGAACGAGAACAATGGCATCCGGGTGATTCCCGGTGTCGAGATTACCCACGTCCGCCCCCAGGACTACAAAAATATCGTTGGCGAGGCCAGGAAAAGGGGCGCCAAAATCGTTGTCGCCCATGGAGAGACACTGACGGAACCGGTGGCCGCGGGCACCAACCGCGCCGCCATCGAGGCCGGCGTCGACATTGTGGCCCACCCGGGACTCATCACGGCGAAGGACGCCCAACTGGCAGCCAAGAAAGGGGTCCACCTGGAAATCACCACCCGGAGGGGACACGCCCTGTCCAACGGGCACGTGGCCGCCATGGCCACCAAGTTCAAGGCCCGTCTGGTATGCAACAACGACGCCCACGCACCGGGGGATCTCGTTTCAGCGTCCATGGCTGAGAGAATCCTGCTGGGCGCCGGACTCACAGGGGTGCAGGTCCGGCAAACGATTACGAATTCTGAAAATCTAGTGGCGAAACTCATATCCTGAAAAATGAGGAGTATTTGTACTATGGCGGCGCAGCACAAGGCGGCAGAGCAAACCGATGAGTTTCTCGAAGCCCTCCAGCGTACCTACAGGTATGTCATACAAAATATCAAAATGATCTCCGTCATTGCAGGCGGGATTTTAGCCGGCATTGTGATCATTCTCTTTGTCTTTTCACAGATGAAGACGGCCCGGCTCCACGAAACGGCCTTGTTGAACCAGGCAGTTGCGGCTTATCATGAAGGCAACCTGGAGGATTCCCTGTCGGTGCTGGAAAAGTTCTCGGGAAAAGGGGGCCTCAACGCCGTCTCTGCCGCCCTGTATCAGGGGAATATCTATTACGATCAGGCAAAATATGAGGATGCCTTGAAGCATTTTGAGAAGGCCCGCGATCTGTCAGCCGGGATGGAAGACAGCCTTGTCAAGGGGCTGGCCCTCCAGGGGATCGCCTATTCAGAGAAAGCCCTGGGCCGTTTCGACCGTGCCGCCGAAGCTTTCGCCCTGCTGGCCGGCAACTTCAAGGACCTTTCTCTTCTGGAACTCGGCCGGATCTATTCGGAGCAGGGGGAGAAGGAAAAAGCCCTGGAAGTTCTGGAGCAGCTCATCAAAGATTTCCCCGACTCTCCCTGGATCTCCTCGGCAAACCTCCTCAAGGAACAACTGAATCCCTAATCAACCCTCCGCCGGAGAGATGACAATGGGTTCTGTCGCCGTATTCGATCTCGGTACAAACACCTTCCGTCTTCTCATTGCCAGCCTCGATCATAATTCCCATCTCAAAAGACACCGGGTTGAACGGCGTATCGTCCGTATGGGCGAGAACTTCGTGGCTGCCGAAGCGGTCTCCGAGGCGGCCATCAAACGGGGAGCGGCTGCCTTGAAGGATCTGGCCCGACAGATCGATCTCCACAGAGTCGACCGGGTCACGGGGGTTGCCACAGGTGTCTTTCGGGAAGCGGCCAATGGCGTGGTAGCTCTCGATCGGTTGTCTCTGGCCTGTAACTGCCCGCTGCGTCTTCTTTCGGGCCGTGGGGAAGGGGAGTATACGGAAAAAGGTGTGACCGCCGGCAGCCCCATCCCCTCCGACGGTGACTGGCTGATTATCGACATCGGCGGCGGCAGCACCGAGTTTATACGCAGGGGTCCCGATGGCGATAAATCGGTCTGCAGCATTCCC
>CAYUBU010000329.1:0-4208 GCA_964443105.1 uncultured Nitrospirota bacterium | reverse complement strand
TAACAATTGGGTTGAATTATGACATCTGACATGGTAACAAAGCCTATTACGCAACAGGACTTCGGCATCGGCAATCGCCGCTTTGATCGGGCCGCACGCAAAATGGTTCCCCCGGGAATCGCGAGCCCGGCTTGCCAGGGAGGGCGTATGGCACTGGACCAACTGGAACGGCAGTGGAGCATCATCAACACTTTGTGCCGCCGCCCGAAGACCACGGCCCTGGAACTGGCCGACGAGTATCATGTCAGCGAGCGGACCATCCGGCGGGACCTGGACAAATTATCACTCCATTTCCCCATTGTGGACCATATGGACGGCGCGCGAAAATACTGGTCCATCATCGATGGTTTCAAGAATGTCCCGCCCATCACCTTCTTTCCCACCGAACTCTTCGCCATCCAGGAAGGGACGCGCTTTTTGAAAGCCCTGGGAGAGCCCTTTCTCCGGCCGACCCTGGAATCGATCAGCCACAAGATCAAGGCGACCTTTGACCCAAGCAAAGTGGAGAGCCTGGAAAACCTGCGCAAGATCTTTGCCATCAACCTGAGCGGCGCCAAAGACTACTCCGACCAGAGGGAATTCTTGAGCCGGCTCTTTACGGCCACCGCAGAACAGCGTCAGGTGGAAATAGGCTATCAGGGACTCAAGGACAAGAAAGCCATTGTCCGAAAGGTCGATCCCTACAAGCTCTGGTACTGGGACGGCACCATCTATCTGGTCGGCCTTTGTCATATGCGAAAGGATGTCCGGGTCTTCGCCGTCGATCGTATTACCCTCGTCGATTTCACCGACCACTATTTCCTCACCCCCGCGGATTTCGACTTCGAAGAATACATCGAAAACGCCTTCGGTGTCATGATCGAAGATCCGGTGCAGGTCAAGATCCGCTTCAGCCCGGAGATCGCCCGCTATGTGGAGGAGCGGCAGTGGCACCCGAGCCAGAAGACGAAAAAACAGAAGGACGGGTCACTCTTTATGGAACTCACCGTCGGCGGAACCCTGGAGATCAAGCGGTGGATTTTAAGCTTCGGTTTCCAGGCCGAAGTTGTGGCGCCGGAGGCCCTGGTGGAGGAGATCCGCCGGGAGCTGGAGAAAATGCAGAAGGTTTACGGCCCAAAGATCATGGAAACAAAGATGGGATAGGAAAACGAGAAACCTGACTCCTTTTTGCTTTTGATGCAGCCTCATGCGGCAGACCGGGGGGGAATGTCAGTCGTCGCAGCTATAATCGTTTTCATCGTCTCCGTTTGTCATTACCTCTGAAAAGCCTGCTCCCGACCCCAGGACATATTCAGATTCACAGGGCTGCTGGATCCCGCTTCCAGTGGTGTAGGTATACCTCAAAACTTTCTTGCCGCCCCTTGATATGACCGTCAGGTCTGACACGGGTCCGCTGCCCCATCCGGCACAAAGGAGAATAAGTTTCTCATTTTCAACCAGGACAGAGATGCCGGAGCCGTCGTCGGAATAGTAGAAGATCTGCATGGGAATGATTTTCTGGTCTATCTCTTGCACCCACAGGTTCTCAGACTTCTTTGCACGTTCAGCCAGTTCAACACCGATTTCGCCGTCAATGATCCGCTGGATGACCTGATCCTTTGTCAAACTTGCCTGTTCGCCTGAGGCGGATGTGGATTCGGGTTGAGCGTTACACCCAACGATGAAAGATAGACAGATGAATCCTATATACAGCTGGTGCATTCCCATTTGCTGCTCCAACAGTGCAGTTTTGCTGCGGGCATAATACTGGGGCGTCTTGCGTCGGCTGGAAACGCTTTAGCCGGCGTTATTTCTTTACCATCTTTTTAATATCTCTTACGGCCTGACGCTCATGCTTCGCCCTTGCGTTGAATTTCTGCAACGGTGTTACTTCCCAATCAAGCATACCCCACATGGGTAACCGTCTGAGCATTTGATCCACTTCATCGTTGGATTTTGCCTCAACAATAAATACAAACGATCGATCGCCGACCGGTAGTCCGCCCGCAAGGATTTTCTTCTTTCTTTCGAGTTCAATTAATGCATTGAAACTGGGAAGAATAATGCGGCTTAATACTTCCAATGTTTCCTCTGGTGACGCGAATCCCGGTCCTCCCGACCCTACGACTAAGTATCTCATAATCTCTCCTCCCAATATCTCGTTGCGGGTTCAGGATTTATGCTCCTTGTCCAGCTAACAGAAATTAAAGCGTGCAGGGCTTTGAACCGTTGACGTCTCTCACGTGGAATCGCCGTGAGAAATGTGTCTACAGCACTGTTCATTTTTATTCGGGTTAACGGCCGTTTCAGCGGCCTCAACTTCTGAACAAAAAGGGGGCCTGACCCCTTTTTGCTTATGAGCAGTTACTGCCCACCGCCCACTGTCATCTGTCCTCTGGTCTTTCTCAGTGATGGGGAGTTTTTCATACAGTGGGCGAGGAAGGAAGGTGCGGCAACAGAGGGCTTCTATTCAGGGTCTGCCTTTCCAAACTCATCAAATAATTCATCTACTGTAATAAACTTCCACTCGAAATAAAGTCCTCCGCCGCTTTTCACCTTTCTTTTTATTCTCGCTTTCGACAGATCTTTATCCAGCAACGTGGGGAGGATCGAGTCCTTCGGCCCGGAATAATCATCGATTCGTTTGCAGTTCTGGTCAAGACAAACAACCAAACCGTTTGAGTATTCCATGACGTTCCGTATTTGCCTTTTGGCTTCTGGCTTTTGCATTGGCTTTCTAAACCGTATCACTAAACCGTATCAAAGAAAACTCGGTTTATAATACAAATTCTTACCAGAAGGCTTCTCTTTCGTCAAATGCCAGGAAACAAAAAAAGGGGCCTGACCCCTTTTGCTTTCCTGGATTCATGAAGGAAATGTCAGTTTTTTGGCACCAGAGGCGATGCGCACGAAATTCGTCCCCCACACGTCTTGACGCCGTGCAAAATTGGGGGTATTTTCTGATATGAGCGTGAAAACGAGTTCCTATCAATTGGTCTTGCTGATCATTCTTGGTTTTTTGCTGCCTTATACCTATGGAGGTTGCGTCGCAATATTCAGCAGTGGAGACGGACATAAGGATAGGGTAATTGTGGATGCTACTGACGATACCGGGGATAGTATCTCAGATGGCTTCATCATTATTGTCAACCAGGCTTCCATCGGTCCGCAAAATGCGCAAGACCTTACCGGTTTAACCATCAGAAGTGATCCGACAAGGTTCGAACCTGGACAGTCGGAATTGAATACAAGTTCCGTTGATAGCCAGATTGCCACTTATCACCCTTTGCGTCTCACTCTGGCTGTGGGATATTCTCTGCGTCATATAGAACTGCACCCCACGTTGTTTGGTTCCAGCCAAACAGACACGATGAGTGAACGGGGGACTGTAGACGGCAGTTGTGGAGGCTTCATTTCGTACAGCCTGAATCTGAACAGGGTCTCCGGCGAATTTGATGGAAGCCTCTCCTTCGAGGATTACTGTGATGGTGGAGCTGGGATCTCCGGCGATGCAGATGTTCTTGGCGTCTTTGACGTCAACACGGGAGATATTTTAACAGCAACCTTTTCATTTGATGACCTGGCCGCAGGCTCTTTCACCCTGGACGGTGAGCTTTCAATCGACTTCTCGGATTCTCCGATCATCGCGGTATTCACCGTCCATGCAAAGGACAATGTCTCCGGACTGGTATATAGGCTGAAAGACTACAGCATGAATATCACTGAATCGGTTGGCAGTGTCGAAATAGAATTCATGGGTACGTTCCACCACCCTGATCATGGATTCGTTGATTTGGCAACGACCGATCCCTTTGTTCTTCATGATGAAGATGACTGGCCGGCATCAGGTCAAATGGTCATTCAGGGAGACAACGGCACAGGCGCTCTATTAACTGCCATCGATCACTTGCAGTGTGGCGTTGCTGCCGACACAACGGGCAATGGACTATACGAGTGGAATTCGGGCGTGCTGCGTTGGACTGATTTGTAATGGTGCCCCGTCTCGGCCTACTCCCAAGGGGTTCCAAAGAATCTGCCTGTTTACTGAATTCATCATTTAATCTAAGAGCGGGCTCCGCAGGTGCCTGTCCCTTCTTCTTTCCCTCCAAAATTCTCTCCAATTGACGGGATCACTCGTTTGTGGATAGATACTAATATAGGAGGATAGGTGCTAGACAATTGGGCATGAAGCTATGCTTTTTCGACAACCGATCCAAACGCTTAACCAA
>CAYUBU010000328.1:0-7739 GCA_964443105.1 uncultured Nitrospirota bacterium | reverse complement strand
TGATTCCCAGATTGTTGTTACGTTTTTCAGAATCGTTGGCGGAGGGTCGACTGGCTCCTCCGACACCCGCGATTCCTCATAGAATTGAGATATGAGATCACGGTGTTCGGCAAACCAATTTGGCGACATGCCGAAATCCACTTCCGTGGTCCAATCCCCATCCGATATTGCGTGCGTCACGCCGCTGACAAAGACGTTGCCGTTAAACCGGTTCCCGACCCCGGCAATCTCGAGCAGCTCTCCGATTTTCGTCTTGGCGCTGCCTTGAAACTTCATCCGGCCCCGAATTCTGGCGAGCCCCGCCTTGACCTGCTGGCCGGCGACCCACGACTTCAGGGCGGTGTTCTCCATGGGCGCTGATGTTTGAAGGCGATAGGATTTCAGACCAACCACCTTTGCCAGCGTCGTCGAGTCCAGATCGCCTTGTTTATTGAGTGTCTCCGGACCGGCTTGCTGCTGGACCACCGCCTGTGTTTTTAGATCCCATGAAGATCCGGTGACCGCGGTTAACTGCGTGCTCGCGTCTATGTCGGCCTGGAACTCCATCAGATCCTGGCCATACGTCACCTTGAGCTGGGGAGCGGCACCGACCTGCGGTTTGTTCACCATCACCTCGCCGTCATTGATAATGACCAGAAGGCCGTTCACCTCGGCGCGGGACAGCATGAAGTCCCAATCCGTGCAATAGTACTGAACCAATTCCTTGTGCTGCGTTTGGGTGGCTGCCACGGTAGCGGTGAGTCCACTGTAGTTTCCGATAAGCTTGGTGATGATATCGCTGTCCTTGGAGTCCACATAATTGGCGTTCTTACGACCGACGCTCATCCCGACCGCTTTATCGCGACACTCGATCACCAGGCGGGAATCATTGTTCGCCGTAATCTTAATGCCATGCTTGACGACGATACCCTCAAAGATGGTCTCTTCCTCTTGGTCGAAGCCGGCATTGATTTTGATCTCAGTGCCGGGTTTGAAATCGGCGGCATTGCTGACGGGAAAATCCTGTTCCGGCATATCCCCATCCAACAGAATAATACGGGCCGTGGGGATCCTGTTGATGGTCTTGGTGATCGCGACGGAGACAATTTCAATGGACTCATCGAGCCGTTTTCCGTTGTTGAATATGGTCAGACTGACGACGGTGCCCCCTTCCACCACGGGTGAGTATGCCATGCCTTACCTCAGGGGCGGAAAATGGAGCCGGACGCCCGGTTGGATGTCGCGGAAGTCGGTTAGATTATTAAACGTGGCCACCTCAGGGTAATAGGAGCTGTCCTTGTAGACGCGATAACAGAGGAGCGGTAGGGTATCCCCCGCATCTACGTCAAAGACATGGGATAGATCAGGGGAAGAGCGGTTCGCTCGAAGCGCTTCTTCCTTCTTGGTGGTGTAGCTCTCGAACGTGAGCTTGACCTTCGCTCTTAACGGGTCTCCGCTCGGTTTAAACAAGGTATATTCCACCGCCATAGCTTTGAGGCGCCCGTAAAAGGTCGTGGTCCCCCATAACAGATGGACAACGCTCGGTTCGTGCTCTGAGCCATCAAAGTCGTAGACGATGTGCTTCAATTTTTTGACCTGTGTCGTGACATCGGGCAATGGCATGGGATTCCCCTGTCCCACGACGCCAGTCCCGTCAATCACAAGGTCAATGTTGACTGTTTCAGCCCCGTATCTGCTGAATTTTGGCTCCGCGCTCGCGGATCCTTGCGATTTTTCGGTGCTATAGGAGATGGAACGTCCATGGCTGAATCCTGTGGGATTCAGCAAGACTTTGAATGTCTCGTTGGTGCTGCATATTTTTCCGCCTTCGATTTTGCATCGTGCTATACTGAGTTTCTGTAACTTTCCCATTTATCTCTCCCGTCTCTCATGCAAGAGCTCGATTATCAGCCGTCTGCAATCTGCCAGTATCTCTTCTCTTAGGTTTTCGAAATCCAAGCATGAATTCATCGCCTCCTGCCCCGTGGTGGCATCCTGCTGCACGGTGGATTTTATGGTCATCTGGCGGACTTCGATCGTCATGGTTGTCACTCATCTCTCTTGCAGGAGGTATAGCTGAGCTCGATCTTTTCGATCGCCACCTCATTCTTGGTTGAATTCAAACTCTCAATTTCCCAGTTGATCGGGTAGGCAGAGGCCACCGACCATGCCCGTATGGGATCACCCTTTTCGTTCAACAATCGAACATGGAGGGACTTGGTCTTGATCGGAATTGAGAACTCCTCAAGCACATTGCGACACCATTTCACGAGGGGCGAAGTCTTTTTGGCGACCCCTCGCTTGAGAACCAACTTGGGATGCTTGACCGCTTTGGGTAATCGGTGGACATAGGTGTTCTCGCCGCCCTCAGCATAGTCCTCGGTTTCCATTTCCGAGCCTATTCCGGTGACCTCCTGAAATGAGACATCCGATACTCCCGCGATTTCAACGCGAAAGTAAAAGGAAGGTGGCGGATACCCCCCTGCTTCCCAGATGTTTTGTGAGTCCGGCATGGCAGCGTTCCCTCTGTATCGTGCTCAGGCGTTGATCGTCCCAGCTGCCTGTTATAGGCATCGCTGAAGAATTCTCAGGCATTGGCAATTGTGAGACCCTCATGAGCAATCTCAATGGATTCAATGGCCACTTCATTGCCGTCAGCCTTGAGGTCGGTGCTGGTAATCTTCGTAGGCCATGCGTTGGCAAGCGTCCAGACCATGGTTGGAGCCCCGGCTTCGTCAAGCAGGCTGATGGTTACCGGTACCCGCTTGATGGTATTCATCTTGATCTTGTTGTACCAATCCCAGAATTTATTATCAGACTTGAAGATCCCTTTTTTCATTGTGACGTTGCCGGACTTCTTGATTCCAGGCATTTTGATCGTCGAGAATTCCTTACTGTCGCCATGCCGATACTCGATCGGCTGGACTTCGGTATCGAGACCGGAGACCTCCTGAAATTTCATCTCCTTATCATCCCATTTCACTTGAAAATAAAATTTCGGCAAGGGCCATACGGTTGTTGATTGAGCGGATCCATCATCTGCCATCACAGACCTCCTTTATAGGCTTGTATTTTCAAAATGCATGTCGATTGCATGATTCCTTGCTCTCTTTTCGTTCGCCAGGGGCTACGATTTCTGCATCTGCTGCTGGAACGTAATCTCAATAAATTCGGCAGGACGAATGAGGGCTACCAGTATCGTGACTCTCAGGATGCCTTCCAAGATGTCTTCAGATGTCATGGTCTCACCTAGCCCGACATGCACACTGAACGCATCGTCGGGACTTGTCCCTGCCAGACCACCGCGTTTCCAGATGCCCGTCAGAAAATTACGGATCATGCTTTTAATGGTGACCCACGTATTGGCGTCGTTGTTCTCGAAGACATAGGCCTTGCTGGCTAATCGGATTGATTCTTCCAGCATGATCATGGTCCTGCGGACATTGATATAACGCCAGTCGAGGCTGTTCCCATCGAGGGTTCGCGCGCCCCAGACCATTGTACCCTCCCCGATGAAGGGACGAATGGCGTTGATCGATTTGCCCTGAGTGGTGACATTCAGGTCTTCTTGTTCCGCGTGGGTGATATTCACCGCTGGAGCGACCACGGAGTTGAGGCTGACATTGGCAGGCGCCTTCCAGACCCCACGATTATTGTCGACCTTGGTATAGACACCTGCCATCCCGGCCGCCGGAGGAAGCAGATTGAGCTGATCCCGCATATCCTCCAGGACGCGCCGGTAGCGCCCGCTCAGGACACGCAGGCTCTTGTCTGTCACCGCCTTATTGATCTCAGCGTCTTCACTCCAATTCTTTGTCATGTTGTTCACCGCACCAAGCATTTGCATTTCCCGAGTCCTCTTCACCTTTTCTCCAGATACAGCCTGCTCGACGTAGAGGTTAGCGAGTGTGTTGTCAGCAGAGATTTTGGCGTCCTCAGCTTCTTTGGCGGCAGGATCGAGCGCGGCGGCGGCAGTTTTGGCCTCCTCAGCCTTCTTGTCGGCGTCGGCTTTTTTGGCGTCGTCAGCTGCGAGTTTGTCGGCAGCGGTTTTCGCGGCCTTAGCATCTGTATCGGCCTTGGTGAATGCCTTCAGTGCGGTGTCGGCAGCTTTTTGGGCATCCTCAGCACTTTTTGCGGCAGCTTCAAGTGCGGTGGCTGCAGTTTTGGCGTCCTCAACTTTCTTGTCGGCGGCGGCTTTTTGGGGGTCGTCAGCTGCAAGTTTTTTGGCATCGTCTTCGGCCTCTTTGGCTTCCTTGGAAGCCGCAGCCAGTGCATCGGCGGGGAAAGCGGGTAGCTTAAGCTCAGGCTCAGCCTTGATCAAGGTCTGTAGCGGATCGAGATTCTCGATATTTTCGTAGCTAACATCTTGGTCGGAGAGGATCGTGGTGCGCACCCAAGGGTAGTAGGCGGCGCCGAAGTTGAGGAAGTTGTTGCCCAGCTTGTTACGGAAGAAATCGATACAGTCACCGAGAGGATCCTGTCGGTCCCGGTAGCCGTCGTGGACGTCCAGAATGGCAAAACGGTTCTTCATCACGTTGCCACAATGATCCAGGACTTGCTGTTGAAGGGGCATAGCATCACTGAATTCCAGCCGCACGGTCTCGGGGATCACCACCATGGTCGGTTCCTGCTCCTTAATCAACGGCTTGATGCCTTCCATCAAGGGCTCCTTTTTAATGTCGTCCTTGTAGTTCCCCACCGAGACCACGTAGCAGGGTCCACCGCCGTTTTGGAAGAACAGCCGCATGCAGTAATAGAGCAAGTACTTTCCGCCGGAATGCATCAATACGAAAGATGCAGTCTCTTCAGTCGAATCTGCATTCTTCGTCTCTATTTTGAACTTCGGCGTGGGTGCATCACCGAAATACTTTTGAAACTCGGCCATCGAGGTTATCCGCCATGGTATCTTCAGGAGCGGCTTGCCTTTGTTGTCGGCCTTCTCGGTATAGCCTATGAACGCCGGCACCGCGGTGGCCACTTCGACCACGGAATTTGGGAAGGCATTCTTTTCAACAATATACACACCTGGTGTTTTCATCGCTCCCATAGTTTTTCCCCTTTTTCAGTTAGCAGTTAATGTATATTTCCGATATCAATACGGTCTCTCCGTTTAGTTGTTCCCGAGTGATGTGCGCGGCCGAGGCCACCGGCAAGCGCTTGATAAGCACCCTTCCGTTTCTTTCGCCCTTCTCCCTCAATTGGAAGTGGCACTCGGACTGTTCTTGTAATGAGATTGTCTGTTTCGACCGAAAGGTGATGGCGGTTTGACCGTCAGGCAAGGTTTCACTCGCTTTTTCAAATGCCATCTTGTTGTTTTGCTTGTTGAGATCCTCTAGACCCGCGTTGGGTTTCGACATCGTGCCAAGCAGATAGTATTTCCAGAAGGTCTTCCGTGCCTTGAACTTAAGGTAATAGTCTTTAGGTGAAGCGTTTAACTGCTCAGACACCGAACCCTGATTCTGTACAAAGGGATAGATATTGACCAGACAGAGAGGCCTAACGAGCCTGTCCCGTTTACTCAAAAAGTCTTCCAGGGCTGGTGAACCCAGTTCTTTAAAATCACTCTCCCTCTCCCCAACATATTCTCCCTTATGCAATCTAAGCTTGCCGGTCGCCTTGTCGGGCTTCGCACCGCGGGTATCAAAGTACAAAATGGTGTCGTCCTTGCGTTGACCTGGCTCCGTATAGTTGCTAGAGAACGGATCTTTTGATACCACCTTGAAACCCAGGCTCAACGGCTCAACAGCGTCCGTCGCACACAGTTGGAGGGCGTCGACCCGCTGTTCATCGTAAAACACAGAGATCCCATTGGCTGTCTTCCTCGTGAGCAAGCCGGCCTGCGTGAGAACCTTTGCGCAGGTCGGCGTGGGAACACATTCGAGTTCGAAACACGAGCTCTTCACAAAAAATGTGTGCTCCACTGAAAGACTGCATAATCGTTGGTAATGTCCCATTCCTCACGCTAGCCATTAACTGGTTACTGAGGTCGCCGTCTCCCGTACGGTCGGCACGTAGGCCGTCACATCTTCTGCATCGAACGCTACCATCCTCACTTTATACAGTATGGATGGCAGATATTTACCGCTAATGACTCCCCACAGGTTGCTGAGATCTTGGATACTTAAATTTTCGATTTCCATGACGAGCCTCTGAATGCGTCTATCCAGATCCGGCGTGTGTTGATGATCAAAGACGGGGCGTCTTTGAAAAAAGCTCACGGCATGCGACATCATTTTCAGTGCCTGAGGGTAATGACTAAAATGCCCCGTCACCATGAGATATACGTTCAGGTAGAGGGGCGGAGACGTCACGACGGTTCGATCTGACCCTGCCGCGGTATTCGGTGTCTGGCGATAGGGCCCCGTGTCCTTCTGAATGTTCACTAAGAACACGACAATTTTATTTGTCACGTCAGCAGCCATGTTGCCATCTTGTTCCACAAGATTAGATATCACCACGATCTCTTCTGTGCTCTCAGAGAGTCTTTTGAGATACTGATTTAATTGATTTGCAATATGGCTTATGGCGGAATCTATCATTTTTAAAAAATCCTATACGATCATTCACGGAGCCCGGTCTCATGTGAAGCTGACCGGATGCTAGGACAGCGGCTGAGGGATGACAATCAGGCTGTTGCTGATTTTGGGGTTCAAAAAACCTGAGAGGGTCGCTGAGAAGTAATAAGGTCAGACTGTCTTTCGGGAATCAGAAATAGTTACATTGAAACAAGGGGGGCGACGTGGAGCGTTTGTGCAGACCGCACGTGCGGCATTACGTGGGCGGTACTTAGGACTCGGCCCCGGAATTGGCCGGAGGTTCCCTTCCGGAGCCTGGGAGGCTCAGCCCTGGGCTGAAAGAGGTCTGGCCCGCGGCTACGGCGCGAATGACGCGAGTGAGGTTGGCGAAGGTGTCGTCTTTCAGCGCATAGCCGGACGCGCCGGCCTGAACCATGGCCTCCACAAATTGTCTGTTGTCGTGGATGGACAGCGCGAGGACCTTCACTGATGGGAGTGTGGACAGAATCTGGCGGGTCGCTTCCACGCCATTCAGGTGTGGCATGGTGATGTCCATGATGACCAGATCGGGTGTCTGATTCTGCCGCGCCAGATCTTGAACGATCCGAACCGCTTCTTGACCATCCTCCGCCTGTGCCACCACGGTCATGTCAGGATCTTGATCCAGTTTGCTCCGCAGGTGATCACGATGAGCCCCGTGGTCGTCAGCCAGAACTATCGTGATGGCCATGTCGGTGTTCCTTGTCTACGTTCATGTCTTCCTCATGGTTCTGGTTCGGTCACGGTCGGAGGAGCGCACGGTGATGTTCAGCATTTCAACCGCCTTCGCGCTCGCCCCTGAAGCTCTGGGGCGCAAGCGGCAGGAAGCCACGGCTGACAAGTCGTGGGGGAATACAAAGGAGAACTGCTTCGGCGGCCTCCACCGTTTGTCTTCCCTCATTCCATCGAGCAGACATCATACCCTGACGCGCACTGAAATGGTTCCGGCGCGTGGGAGCGGTCCTAGTGTTGACCATCTTGTGCTCTGTCAACAATCAGGCCGTTGCTGATATTGCGGGGATAAAAACCTGAGATGGTCCGAAAATTCTGGTGGGCTTGGCAGAGTCGGGTCGGCCCTGTGAGGGTTTCTAGGGATCATACAGAATTTATGGTTCTGGCCTTACAGCTTTACGATGTTTATCGGGAATCCATCTTAGTTTTTCCTATTCAAAAAACGTTGATAAGTGGAACACGTTTTCTCTGTTG
>CAYUBU010000327.1:0-4403 GCA_964443105.1 uncultured Nitrospirota bacterium | reverse complement strand
TCCGCCGTCGCTCTTCGAGCTATGGCGTGACAAGTCGGCGTGGCAAGCACGGGGACGCGGTATTAAGTAACGAGGTAACGAAGTATCGAGGTTTCGAAGTTAAAACCTTGGACTTTAGACTTTGGACATTGGATTTTGGTTTAAGTTTCTAAATCTGGAATCTGGAATTTGGAATTTGGAATGAAGAATAAATCGCTTGGCAGCGATTTATTCTTCTGCCATTCCGTACTTCTTAAGCCTGTAGCGCAGTGAACGGAAGCTCACTCCAAGGAAGTCGGCCGCCTTCGTCCGGTTACCGCCCGCCCTGTCCAGCGCCGCCTCGATAAGCCCCCTTTCGTACCTGCCCAGGAGATCGTCCAGCTGAATCCCCTCCGACATGGCCTCCCCGGAGACCGGCGGTACCGGATCGATCTGAGCGACCTCACTGGGGAACAGGTCCACATCGATGGTGTCTCCGGTAGCCATGGCGACCCCGCGTTCGATAATATTTTCCAATTCGCGGACGTTTCCCGGATAGGAGTAGGACATGAGGTATTTCAGGGCGTCAGGTGTCACCGACATGGGTTCCTTCCCCTGGCGGTCCGTAATTTGGCCCAGGAAGTGATCGATAAGCAGAGGGATGTCTTCTCTTCTGTCCCTCAGGGGAGGAACTTCAATGTGGATCACGTTTAAACGGTAGTACAGATCTTCCCGGAACCGGCCCTGCTGAACCTCCATGGAAAGATCCCTGTTGGTTGCCACCACGATACGGACCTCCACTTTTACCGCTCTGGTGTCTCCCACGGGAACCACTTCCTTTTCCTGAATGGCCCTGAGTAGTTTGACCTGAAGAGCCATGGACGTCTCCGTGATCTCATCCAGAAACAGGGTCCCTCCGCTGGCAGTCTCGAATAGCCCCTTCCGGTCCGCGTCCGCACCGGTGAAAGAGCCCCTCTTGTGCCCGAAGAGCTCGCTCTCGAGAAGGGTCTCCACCAGGGCTCCGCAGTTCACTGTGACGAAGGGGCCTTTCTTGGTTCCTGTGCGGTAATGAAGAGCCCGAGCGATCAACTCCTTACCGGTACCGCTCTCGCCCGAGACGACAACGGTACTGTCCATGTCGCTGACCCTCTCAATGAGATTGAACACCTTCCTGATAGGTTCGCTTTTCCCCACAATATTCTCAAAGCTGTACTTTTCATGAAGGAGTTTGTGCAGCTCCACGTTCTCCTCGGATAGCCGCCTGCGCTCAACCGCGGCGTTGATACGGGCCTTGATCTCCTCGATGCGGAACGGTTTGGTGATATAGTCCTCGGCCCCCAGCTTCATGGCTTCTACAGCCGAGTCCGCGGAACCGTACGCTGTTATCATCAGAACCGGCATATCCGGGTATTCCCTCCGGGTCTGCCGGAGGAAGTCGAAACCGGAAAGCCCCGGCATATTGATGTCGGAAATGACCAGATCGAAGGCACCCTCCTTTTCCAGCACCTCCAGCGCATCACTGGCCGAAGAACTGCAGTGGACGGAATAACCCTCCCTGCTCAGGAAGATCTCAAGCATATCCCTCATGCTTCTTTCGTCATCCACGATGAGGATGTTTCCCCTTTTCCTTCCCTTCATACTGACCTCCACTGGGGCAGGTAGATGGAGAAGGTTGTCCCCTTCCCCTCCCGGGTATCAACGTCTATGGTTCCCTGATGGTTCTGAAGGAGCTGATAGACGATGGCCAGGCCCAGACCCGTTCCCTTTTCCTTGCTGGTTTTAAACGGTTCGAAGATCTCCGACAGGATATCGTCGGGGATTCCCTTCCCATCGTCGGAAACAGACAGCACCGTCCGGGGATTCAGATCGCCCCTTTCCAACGCCAGATCCACCGCCACTTTTCCGGAGCCGTTCACAGCTTCGGCTGAATTTTTTATCATGTTTATGAGGATCTGCCGCATCTGTGCAGGATCGACAGACAGGATCACAGGTTTGTCAGGCACAGAGAAATCGAGTTCCACATCATCCATATCTGTACTGCTGCCGAGGAAGTGGACAGTCTCGGAAACGACGGCACGCAGGTCCACATCCTCGAACTGCGGAGTGGGAGGGCGGGCGTAATCGAGGAAATTCCCGACAAGGTGGTTCAGACGCCTAGTCTCCTCGAGGACGATATCCATCAGACGCCGATCGTCGTCCTCCAGTGCAAGAGAGTCCTTTAGGATCTGTACCGATCCGCTCATGGAGGCCAGGGGATTGCGCACCTCGTGTGCTATGCTGGCCGCCATTCGGCCGAGAGCCGACAGTTTCTCAGCACTCTGGAGTTTATCTTCCAACCCCCTGAACTCAGTGAGATCCTGGAAGATAATGACATATCCCTTCTCGGGGTCCTTCAGCTGAGAGATGGACAGCCCCATGACACGCTCTACCCCGCCCCTTGTGCGATAGGACCCCTCCCATCTGTTCAGCCGGCCGCCGGAAGCCTTTCTGCACAGATCGGTGATGGGAAGGTCCCCGAACACATCCGAGGACTGGGACTCACCCGCCTTCGGACTCCCCAATCCCAGAATCTGGTACGCGGAAGAGTTCATGGAGCGGATGTTTCCGTCCTGATCCAGAACCGCGATACCGCTGTTTATACTTTCAAAGACCGCATCGGACAGATGCCGGAGTTTCTCGAGGTCGGCCGTCTTCTCGGTAAGCGCCTCCTCGGCCGTGCTGTATCTTTTTGCCATCTGATGGCCCAGATAGGCCACAGCGAAAAAAGCCAGGATATGAAGGACGATCCGACCCAAAACATCCCAGGGGTTCTCTGCGCGTGTCAATACAAGATCCCTGGCCAGAGGCGGCGCCAGGAACCCGAAGTACATGAGATCCACGGTCACACCGTAGAGAATTGCTGAAAGGGAGGCGGTCCAGTAGCCTCCTGCAGGCAGAGCCAGAGCAGACCAGAGGATCGTGAAAATATAGAGGAAGGGGAAGGGGCTTTCATACCCTCCCGACAGATAAACGATGACCGTATACAGGAAAAGATCCACCGCGATCTGGCCTACCGCCATTCTGCGGAAGTCTTCCACCTGATTGAAGACACTGGCGAGAAAGATGGTGAGTAGATATACAGTGATGATGAGAAGATAAACGGTATAAAGGGGCGCGAAGAACAGGGCCTGGCTGCCCTTGAGTTGAACGACAATTGTCACCCCGAGGATCAGGGTGACAGTAGCGATCCTGAAGATCATGAGGACCTTCAGGAGAAAACGCAGTTCCGTCAGCTGGGGGTATGGTTTTCGATCAGCCCCCTGGGCCATAAGCCTTCACTATCCCAGCGCCGCCATCTAGAAGATCGGAAGATACATGGCGATAACCACAAACCCTACAGCACCGCCCAGAACCACCATCATCATCGGCTCCATGAGAGATGTCAGGGCGTCGACGGCCGTATCCACTTCATCGTCGTAGAAATCGGCGATCTTGCTGAGCATACTGTCCAGGGCTCCGGTGGCCTCACCGACACTGATCATCTGAACCACCATGGGGGGGAAAACTCCTGTCTCCTCAAGGGGCTCGGCTATTGTCTTACCCTCCGTAATGCTGTCCTTGGTCACGAAGACAGCATCCTCCACCACCTTGTTGCCCGCAGTTTTTGCGCAGATTTCCAGGGCATCGAGGAGCGGAACTCCGGAAGATAGCATCGTCCCCAGGGTCCTGGTGAATTTGGCAACCGACACTTTGCGAATGAGAGGTCCAACAACGGGGACCCTGAGCATAAAGCCATCGATACGCCGTTGCCCATTCTCCGTCTTATAGTACCTGTTGATGAGGAACCCCACCCCGATGAGAATCCCGACCAGAACCAACATCTTCCAGCTGGCGGCGAAATGGCTCATGTCGATAACGATCTGGGTGATATAGGGGAGCTGGCCGCCCGTCCCCGTAAACATGTCGGCAAATTTCGGGATAACGAATATCATGAGGACGGCCACCACGAGGACGGCCACGGCAAGGGTTACAAGGGGATACACCATGGCGGCTTTGACCTTCTTTTTCAGACTCATTGCCTTTTCCATATAGGCGGAGAGTCTGTTCAAAATGGTGTCAAGGATACCGCCGGTCTCACCTGCGTGAACCATGTTGACGTAAAGCTGGTCGAATATCTTGGGATGTTTGTCAAGGGCTTCAGCGTATGACGAACCACCCTCCACATCGTTCTTGACCGCCTCAAGGGTTTTCTGGAGGGTTTTGTTATCAGCCTGCTCATTGAGGATCTCCAGGCACTGAATCAGCGGCAGGCCTGCATCGATCATGGTTGCGAACTGACGGGTAAAGATGACGATGTCCTTGTCGTGGACCTTGTCTCCAAAACCCGGAATGCTGATCTTTATCTCTTTGGGCTTGGCCTTAACCTTGTCCGGATTCAGTCCCTGCCTGCGAAGGGCCGCGCTGAC